>NZ_JBEZHM010000042.1:0-84884 GCF_040650575.1 Streptomyces sp. NPDC048659
CCCGGCCGGGAAGTCCTTCTTCGACACCTCGCACGAGTCGTCCTTCGCGATCACCTGGACCGCGCCGTCCTCCGACTTGCCGTCGCTCTTCTGCGTGCAGCCCGTGGCGGCGGCCAGGACCGCCGCCGTGGCGGCGGCGGTGAGGACGGTGAGACGGACGGCTCGCATGAGGGCTCCACTCGGGGACATGGCGCGGGGGACAGGCGCTGGCGACAGGGTGCGGGGGACGGGGTGAGGCGGACCTAACTTAACCGAGGCTTACCTGAGCGATACCCACCCGTCCAGTGATTCAGCTCTCAGGCCCGGGGCCCCGGACACGACCTGGTCACGGCTGCCCCACGGGGCCTTCAGGGCTTGGTCAAGGGCTGGTCAAGCGGGGCGGATTGTCCCGATTCGGGTTACGCGCGGGTAGGACCACGGGGGTGCCCGTCCTGGGGTGCGGGAACACCTCCACCGGCTGCCGGTAGACCCGGCTCAGCAGCTCCCCGCCGAGCACCTCCGCGGGCGGCCCGGCCGCCGCGATCCGGCCCTCGTGCAGCACCGCCACCCGGTCCGCGTACGCGGCGGCGAGCCCCAGGTCGTGCAGGACCGCGACCACCGCGACCCCCGCCGCCGCCCGCGCCCGGCACACCCCGAGCACCAGCTCCTGGTGGCGCAGGTCGAGCGCGGCGGTCGGCTCGTCGAGCAGCAGCAGCCCGGTCCGCTGGGCGAGCACCCGGGCCAGCGCCACCCGGGCCCGCTCGCCGCCCGACAGCGCCGGGAAGGGGCGCGCGGCGAACTCCGCGGTCTCCGTCAGCGCCAGTGCCTCCGCGACCGCCGCCTCGTCGTCCGCCTCCCCGGCCGTCCCGGTCCAGGGCGCCCGGCCCATCCGGACCACCTCGGCGACCGGGAAGGGGAAGGAGAGCGCCGCGTCCTGCGGCAGCACCGCCCGGCGCAGGGCCAGTTCGGCGGCGCTCCAGGCGCCCGCGGGACGGCCCGCGATCCGCACCTCCCCGGCGTCCGGCGCCAGGTCCCCGGCGAGCGCCGCGAGCAGCGTGGACTTCCCGGCCCCGTTGGGCCCCACCAGGGCCAGCACCTCCCCGGCGCGTACGGTCACGTCGACACCGTCCAGGACCGGGCGCCGCCCGAGCGCGAGCCGCAGCCCGGCCGCCTCGGCGACGGTCCCGCCGGGCGGGACGGGGGAGGGGAGGGCGCGCGTGCGGCGCCGGATTCTCATGCTGCCGAGGGTCATGCCCAACCACCTTGCCTGCGACGGGTCCTGCGCAGCAGCCAGAAGAAGAACGGGCTGCCGATGAGGGCGGTGAGGACGCCCAGGGGAAGTTCGGCCGGGGCCGCGAGCGTACGGGCCGCGAGGTCGCCGGCCATCAGGACGACCGCCCCGCCGAGCGCGCTGCCCGGCACGAGGAAGCGGTGCCCGGGGCCGTGCGCCATGCGCAGCAGGTGCGGGACGAGCAGGCCCACGAAGGTGATGACCCCCGCCACCGCGACCGCCGCCGCCGTGAGCAGCGCCACCACCAGGACCAGCGCCACCCGCAGCCGTTCGACGTCCACGCCCAGGTGCCGGGCGGGCCGCTCGCCGAGCGCGAGCAGGTCGAGCCGGCGGGCGTACAGCGGCGCGACGGCGAGGCCGAGCAGCGCGCACGGCAGCACCGCGAGCACCTTCGGCCAGGTCGCCTGCGCCAGCGAGCCGAGCTGCCAGAAGGTGATCTGGGTGAGCTGGGCGTTGTCGGCGAAGAAGACGAAGAGGCCGATGAGGGCGCCCGCGAAGGCGTTGACCGCGATGCCGGTGAGGATCAGGGTCACCACCTCCGTACGCCCGCCGGACCGCGACAGCGCGTAGACCAGGCCCACCGTCAGGAGTCCCGCCCCGAAGGCGCAGACGGTGACGGTCCAGCCGCCCAGGAACGAAAGACCGAGCGCGATGGCGCCGACCGCGCCGACGGCCGCGCCCGCCGAGATGCCGATCACGCCGGGCTCGGCGAGCGGGTTGCCGAACACGCCCTGGGTCAGGGCGCCCGCGCAGCCCAGCGAGGCGCCGACCAGGAGGGCGAGGACGACCCGGGGGAGCCGGATGTTCCACAGCACGCTCTCCGCCGACCGGTCCAGGGCGTGGCCGCCGAGGCCGGTCCGGTGCAGGACCGAGGCCAGCACGTCGCCGAGCGGGATCTCGTACGCCCCGAGGCCGGCCGACAGCAGGGCGAGCAGCAGCAGGGCGCCGAGCAGGGCGGCGGTCAGCACGGCGGTCCGGCCCGCGCGGGGGCGGGTGGGGGCCGTCTCCTTCCGCGCGGCGGCCGGGGCCTCTTGTACGGCGGTCACTTGGCCTCCCCGTACAGCTGGTCGATCAGGGTCTCCAGGACCCGGTCGGTGCGCGGGCCGTAGGTGAGGAGCACGCCGTCGTCGACGGAGACGATCCGGCGGTCCTGCCCGGCCGGGGTCTCGGCGACGCCGGGCAGGCGGACCAGCCCGTCGACGCCGCCGACCGAGTCGAGTCCCTTGCGCATCACGAGGATCGCGTCCGGCGCGGCGGCGGCCAGCGCCTCGCTGGTGAGCGGGGTGAAGTCCTTGGTGAGCCCGGACTCCTTGCCCGCGTCGACGGCGCCGGCGGCCTCCAGGAGCGAGCTCGCGCCGGAGTCGGCGCCGCCGAGGAGGTAGACGGCGGCCGAGCCCCGTACGTACAGGAAGGCGACCCGGGGCTTCTCGGGGCGGGCGGGGACCGTCCGGCGCACCGCGTCGAGCCGGGCCTCGGTGCGCCGGGCGAGCGCGTCGCCCGCGCCGGGCACGCCGAGCGCGGCGGAGACCGCGCCGATCCGCGCGGGCACGTCGGCGAGGCCCTTGGCGGGCGCGACGACCAGCAGCGGGACACCCGCCTCGCGGATGCGGGCGACGGCCTCGGCGGGGCCGGTGGTGCTCTCGGCGAGGACGAGGGTGGGCCGCAGCGACAGCACGCTCTCGGCGGAGACGTCGTGAGCCCGGGTCACCACCGGGAGCCGGGCGGCCTGTTCGAAGGTGGCGGTGACGTCGCGGGCGACCACCTGCCCGCCGAGCCCGAGGCTGAAGACGAGCTCGGACAGGGAGCCGCTGAGCGGGACGATCCGCTCGGTGGAGGTCACGGTCACCCGGCGCCCGTCGGCCGAGGCGACGGTGACGGGGAGTGCGGGCCGGGCCTGGTCGCGGGCGGCGAGGGGCTCGATCCGGTCGGCCTGCCCGGTCCCTCCCGGGGACGCGGGCGAGGCCGCGGGGGCCGCCGGGCCGCAGCCGCTCGCGGTGAGGGCGAGGGCGAGCGCGAGCGGGGCGAGGAGCGCGACCGCCCTGCTGCGGGGGCGAGTCGGGGGTGTGCGGCGGGAAGTGCGCACCGGAGGGGCTTCCTGTCTCTCGGGGGCGATTTCGGGGGTGGGGCGGAGCGACGCCGGGGACGTGGCCGGGGATGCGGCCGGGGGTGCGGCCGGGGGTGCGGCCGGGGGTGTGGACGTCTTGACCGGGTCGTAGCTTAGGTTAGCCTTACCTAAGATTCTTCGAACCGGAGGGTTCCATGCCGCCGTTCTCCAGACCCGGGCGCGCATCCGCCGTGACACTCGTCGCGGCCTTGCTCGCCGTCCTCCTCCCGGCCGCCGCCGCCCGCGCGGACAGCCGGACCGTGCAGGGCGGCCGGCTCGACTGGGGGATCAAGACCTCCTTCCAGAGCTACGTCACCGGGCCCGTCGCCCAAGGGAGTTGGAGCCTCGCCGGAGGCGCCGCCACGGTCGGCACCGGACAGTTCCGCTTCCACTCCGCGCGCGGCTCGTACGACCCCGCCACCGGCGCCTTCGACGCGGCCTTCGGCGGCGGGGTGCGCTTCCTCGGGCACCGCGAGGCCGACGGCGGCCACGCGCTCGACCTCACCGTCAGCCGCCCCCGGATCCGCGTCCAGGACGGCCGGGGCACCCTCTACGCCGACATGGCGAGCAAGGCCAAGGGCAGCGGCACCCTGACCCGCCGCACCGGGGTCCCGCTTGCCGCGCTCGATCTCTCCGGCATCGACATGCGGGGCGGCGGCAGCCCGCTCGTCCTCACCGGCGTGCCCGCCACCCTCACCGCGCAGGGCGCCGCCGCCTTCGCCGGCTACTACACGGCCGGCACGCCGCTGGACCCGGTCGCCCTCTCGGTCGACGTCGTGGGCGGGGCCGGCGCGAAGCCGTCCAAGTCGCCGAATCCGTCGCCGAAGCCGTCGGAGTCGGCGGATCCGGCGCCCACGGCCGGATTCCGGGACGCGGCCGTCGACTGGGGCGTGCGCCGCACCTTCCGCGAGTACGTCACCGGGGCCGTCGCGCAGGGCCGCTGGACGCTGAGCGGCGGCGCCCAGGACGGCGGGGCGCTCTTCCGCTTCCCCGCGGGCAAGGGCGCGTACGACCCCGAACGCGGCACCCTCGACGCCGCGTTCACGGGAGCCGTCCGCTTCACCGGCGCCCACCTCGACCTCACCCTCGGCGCCGTCACCGTGAAGGTCGCCGACGGGCGCGGCACGCTCAGCGCCGACGTCAGCGGGGCGGGGAGCCCGCCTGAGAAGGCGGTCCCGCTCGTCACCTTCGACGCGGGGAAGCTGCGCGCCGAGGACGGCCTCGTCAGCGTCGCCGAGGCCCCGGCCACCCTCACCGAGGGCGGCGCGAAGGCGTTCGGCGGGATGTACCGGGCGGGCACCGCCATGGACCCGGTCTCCCTCGCCGTCGCCGTCGGCGCCACGGCGGAACTCCCGCCGCTGCCGGACCTCGGGACCGACGCGAAGGCCACGACGCCGACGCCGACGCCGCCTCCGGCGCCCGCGCCCGCCGCCGAGGCGGCGGGGGAGAGTTCGTCGCCCGCCGTCCCGCTCGCCCTCGGGGCGGGCCTGCTGCTGGCCGCCGCGATCGGCGTCGGATTCGCCTTGCGCAGGCGGCGGGCGGCCGGGGCGGAGCCCGATGTCGAGGAACTCGCCGACCGGGCGGCCGACGGACCCGCCGACCGCCCCACCGACTGACGGCCCCTCACTCCCGCACCTCCTCACGCCCTCCACTCCCTCCACACCCCCTCACCCCCCCTCACCCCCCCTCACCCCCCTCACCCCCTTCATCTCCCTCACCCCGTACGGGCACCCGCCCGCACCTCGCCCTACCCCCGTGCGCCCGCGACCGCCGCGGCGCGTCCTCACCAGGAGAGCACCCACCCATGGCCACCCCCCTGAGCCACCGCGCCCTCGCCCGGGCCGCCGCCGTCGCCACCGTCGTGGCGCTCGGCACCGGCGCCCTCGCCCTGCCCGCCGTAGCGGCCGATGCCGCGCCCCCGATCCCGCTGAAGAACGGCACCCTGGACTGGGGCATCAAGGAGTCGTTCCGCTCCTACCTCGCCAAGCCCTTCTCCAAGGGCAGCACCACGCTCGAAGGCGGCGCCCGGCAGGCCGCGGGGCACGGCGTCTTCACCTTCGTCGACGGCACCGGCACCTACGACCGGGGCACCCACGCCACCGCCAACTCCTTCAAGGGCGGCGTCCGTTTCGAGGCCCACGACGGGGCCCTGGACATCCGGATCTCCGACGTCCGCCTGTCGACGAAGGGCGCCGCCGCGCCGACCGGCGAGATCACCGCGGACGTCGTCACCAAGGAGAAGGACGGCAGCTACACCACCCGCGACGACATCCCGTTCGCCGCGCTCGACATGAGCGGGGTCCGGCCCGGCACGGGCGCGGGCGGCGCGATGGTCTTCGCGGGCATACCCGCCACCCTCACCACCCAGGGCGCCGCGGCCTTCGCGGGCTTCTACAAGGCGGGCGAGGCCCTCGACGCGGCCACCCTCACCGTGACGCCGGGCGGCGCCGAGCCGACCAAGCCGCCGACCACGCCCCCGACCACGCCCCCGACGGTGAACCCCACGCCCACGCCGACCTCGACCACCACCACCCCGCCGACGAAGCCGACGCCCACCCCCACGGCAACGGCGAAGCCGACCGCCACCGCCACGGCCACCCCCACCACCGCCCCGGACTCCGGCGCGGTGAAGAGCGGGCGCCTGACCTGGGGCGTGAAGCAGTCCTGGCGGACGTACGTCACCGGCACCTGCGGCGGTACGGTCACCCCGGCCGGCGGCGCCCGGACCAACGGCTCCGGCTACGACTTCGCCTTCACCCGGGCGAGCCTGGACAGCACGGCCAGGACCGCCGACGCGGGCTTCGGCGGCAGCCTCCGCTTCGCCTGCGCGGCGCACGGCATCGACTGGACCATCGGTGACGTCAAAGTGAAGGCGAACGGCACCAAGGGCACCCTCGTCGCCGACGTCACCACCGCCAAGGGCACCAAGAACGACGTGGCCTTCGCCGACCTCGACCTCACCAAGGCCGACTGGAAGCCCAAGAACGGCGTCGTCACCCTCGCCGCGCTCCCCGCCAAGCTGACGAAGGACGGCGCCGCCACCTTCGCCGGCCCGAGCGGCGAGGCGTTCTACAGCGCGGGCACCGCCATCGACCCCGTCACCGTCAGCCTCGCCACCACCGGGGGCGCCACGCTCCCGACGACACCGGGCACGTCGGACGGCTCGGCGGGCGGCGGCACCGGCGGTAGCGCGGGCGGCGGTACGGGCGGCAGCGTGGGCGGCTCCGCGGCCCTCGCCGCGACCGGCTCCGACACCGCCACCGGCCCCCTCCTGGCCGCCGCCGGAGCCGCAGCCGCGGCCGGCGCGGGCCTCGTCATCGCCGTCCGCCGCCGGGCGACCGGCGCCTGACCCTCCGTACGGATCCCGCAAGGGCTTCCGTACGCGCGTGAGGCCGCGCCCCGCCCCGGGGCGCGGCCTCTTCTCCGTCCCCGGGCGCGGAACGGCGTCTGGATGCTTCAATTCCGCCATGAACACGACGGTCACTGACATCGACGTCCTGCGGGTCTTCTGCGCGGGGGACGGGCGGTACGGCAACGCGCTCGGCGTCGTACGGGACGGGCGCGGGCACCCCGACGAGGGGTCGCGGCAGGCGCTCGCCAAGGAGCTCGGCTTCAGCGAGACCGTGTTCGTCGACGACCCGGAGCGCGGCGTCGTCGACATCTACACCCCCGGGCTGCGGCTGCCCTTCGCCGGGCACCCGCTCGTCGGCACGGCCTGGCTGCTCGACCTGGAGGTCGTCCACCCGCCGGCCGGGGAGGTGTGGGTGCGCGGCGACGGCGAGTTCACCTGGATCGAGGCCCGCGCCGAGTGGGCCCCGCCGCGCACCCTGCGGCGCCACGCGTCGGCCGCCGAGGTCGAGGCCCTTGAGGTCCCGGAGCCGGGGGAGTGGATCTACGCCTGGGCCTGGGAGGACGAGGCCGCCGGGCGGATCCGCGCGCGGGCCTTCCCCGGGCGCGGCGACGGCATCGACGAGGACGAGGCGACGGGCGCGGCGGCGCTGCTGCTCACGGCGGAGCTCGGCCGGGCCCTCAACATCACCCAGGGCCGCGGCTCGCAACTGCTCACCGCGCCGGGCCCGGACGGCATCGTGGAACTGGGCGGCCGGGTCCGCCTGGACCGCACTTTCACGGTCTGAGGGCCCCCCGGGGCCCCGGGCTCCAGGGCCCGACGCCTGCGGCCCGGACGCCCGAGGCCCCGACGCCCAAGGCCCCCCACGCCCGAGGCCCGGCCCGCCCCCGTGCGGGGGTCGGCCGGGCCTCGGGCGTCGGCGGATGCGGTCAGGCCGCGCTGAGCGGGAACTCGGTGGCCAGCTCGCGGAACACCGCGCCGTTGAAGTCGAAGGCGCGCTTGCACTCGTCGACGATCCGCTGCTTCTCCAGGTCGTCCGCGTTCACCCCGTCCAGCAGCTCCCGGTAGGCCCGCTTGAACGCCGCCGGGTTGCCGATGGCGTCGAACACGTAGAACCGGACGCCGTCGCCCTTGCGCGCGAAGCCCCAGGTCCGCTCGGCCTTGTCGCGGATGATTTGGCCGCCCGACAGGTCGCCCAGGTACCGGGTGTAGTGGTGGGCCACATAACCGGCGGGCCAGTCGCGGGCGCACTCCGCGACCCGCGCCGCGTACGCCTCGGTGGCCGGCAGGGCCGTCAGCCCGGCGCGCCAGTCGGGGCCCCGCAGATGCGCGAGGTCCTGTTCCAGGGCGGCCGTGCGGAACAGCTCCGGCTGTATGAAGGGCCCGGCGACCGGGTCGGCCCGCAGGGCCTCCGCGCCGTCCTCCAGGGCCCGGTACACGAACCACAGCTGCTCCGTGTAGCGCGCGTACGCGTCCACGGCCAGGTGTCCGCCGAGGAGGTCGCTCATGAACGTCGACGACTCGGCCTCCGTGTGCTGCTCGTGCGACGCGGTGCGGATGAGTGTCGAGAAGGGCGTGTCCAAGGCGTGCCTCCGGGACCGTCGGGGGTCGGGAACCATCATGACCAGGATGATCCTGCCAAGTTAGGCTTGCCTAAGTCAACTGGTTCCCGACGTCCTGTCGGTAAAAAGCTACCCCTCTACCGGGTCAGGGCAACGTAAGAATCTCGGCCCCGGTCTCCGTCACCACCAGCGTGTGCTCGAACTGCGCCGTCCGCTTGCGGTCCTTGGTCACCACGGTCCACCCGTCCTCCCACATGTCGTAGTCGTGGGTGCCCAGCGTCAGCATCGGCTCGATCGTGAAGGTCATGCCCGGCTGGATGAGGGTCGTGTGGTGCGGGGAGTCGTAGTGCGGAATGATCAGCCCGGAATGGAACGACGAGTTGATGCCGTGCCCCGTGAAGTCGCGCACGACGCCGTAGCCGAAGCGCTTCGCGTACGACTCGATGACCCGGCCGATGATGTTGACCTGGCGGCCCGGCTTGACCGCCTTGATGGCCCGGTTCAAGGACTCGCGGGTCCGCTCGACGAGCAGCCGCGACTCCTCGTCGACGTCGCCGCACAGGTAGGTGGCGTTGTTGTCGCCGTGGACGCCGTTGATGTAGGCCGTCACGTCCAGGTTCACGATGTCGCCGTCCTGGAGGACGGTCGAGTCGGGGATCCCGTGACAGATGACCTCGTTGACCGACGAGCACAGCGACTTCGGGAAGCCGCGGTAGCCCAGCGTCGACGGATAGGCGCCGTGGTCGCACATGTACTCGTGCGCGACCCGGTCCAGCTCGTCCGTGGTCACGCCCGGCGCGATGTGCTTGGCGGCCTCCTCCATCGCCCGCGCGGCGATGCGGCCGGCGATCCGCATCCGCTCGATCGTGTCGGAGTCCTGCACCTCGGGCCCGGAATACGGGGTCGGGGCGGGCTTTCCGACGTACTCGGGGCGGCGGATGGACCCCGGAACGGAACGGTGGGGGGAGAGCTCCCCCGGTACGAGAAGCGACTGGCCAGACATGTCAGCGAGTCTAACGACCGCGTCTGGGGCAGCATGGCGACAGAGGAAGGAGCCGACGATGGCCCTGTTCAAGAAGCGCACGGTGGGCAAACCGGGCGAGTGGTACTACTGCCTGGAGCACAAGAAGGTCGAGGAGGGCCCCGAGTGCCCGGCCAAGAACCGCTTCGGCCCGTACGCCACCCCCGAGGAGGCCGCCCACGCCATGGAGACGGCGAAGGAGCGCAACCTGGAGTGGGAGACCGACCCCCGCTGGCACGACAAGCCCTCCGGCGAGGACCCCTCGGGCTCGGGACAGGACCGGGACGGCTGAGCCGGCGGGGCCGCTGAAGCCCCGGGCCTCGGGCTCCGGCCCCGGCCCCCGGCCCCGGCCCCCGGCCCGGTTTCCGGCCCGGTTTCCGGGCTCAGGCCGTGGACGTGGCCGTCGGCGCCGGGAGGGCCGCCGTCGCGAGGACCGTGCCGTCCGGGGCGAGCAGGCGGACCCCGGACGGCCTCCCCGCGCCCGCCGAGGCCGAGGCGGGGACCGGGGCCGCCCAGTACCCGTAGCCGTCCTTCAGGGCGAACGAGCCGAGCACCGTCGTACCGCCGTCGGCCGTGTCGAGCACGCACCGCACCCGCCCGCTCCCCGCGCCCGCGCCGCCCGTGCCCTCAAGGTCCACCGCCATCGACACCCACCCCGGCCGCCCCGCCCCCGCCGCGTGCGCGAAGACCCGGCCCACCTCCTGCCCGCCGGGCGACAGCAGCGCCGCCTCGGACAGGCCCGCGTGCCCCGGCGCCGTCGACACCACGGGCGCGCCCGCCACCACCGCCGTGCCGACCGCCCAGCCGCCGAACCCGCAGGCCAGCGCCGCCGCCCCGGCCACCGCCGCCAACCGCAGCCGGTGCCGCCGCGGCCACCGGTCCCGCCGCGCCGCCGGGACCGCCGGGACCGCCGGAGCCGGGGCGGGGGCCAGCGCCGCCACCACCCGGCTCTCGAAGCCGACCGGCGGCTCCACCTCCGGCAGCAGGCCGAGCAGCCCGTCACCGGCCGCCGTCAGCCGCTCCACGTACTCCCGGCACTCCGGGCAGCCGTCCAGGTGCGCCACCGCCTCCGCCCGCTCCCGGGCCGGCAGCACCCCCAGCGCGAGCTCCGCGCCGAGCTCCCGCAGCCGCTCGCACGCCACGCCGTTCACGGCCGGTCCTCCTCCCGGTCCGCCCGGTCCCCCTGCTCCGCCCGGTCCCCCCGCTCCTCCCGTTCCAGGGCCGCCCGCAGCTTCGCCGTGCCCGCCCTGATCCGGGTCTTCGCCGTGCCCAGCGGCACGGACTCGGCCGCCGCCACCTCCCGCGCGGTCATCCCGTAGACCCCCGCCATCACCAGCGCCCGCGCCTGCGCGCGCGGCAGCGTCCCCACCGCCCGCCGCACCCGCGCCGAGCCCTCCTCCGCCACCGCGTGCCGCTCCGGCGTGTCCGTCACCGCGCCCAGCAGCGCGTCCAGCTCCTCCGGGGCCACCGGACTGGCCCGCCGGGCCCGTACCGCGTCGATCGCCAGGTTGTGCGCGATCGTCGTCAGCCACGTCCGCACCGAGCCCCGCCGCGGGTCGTACACCTGCGCGTGCCGCCAGGCCCGCTCGAAGGTCTGCTGCGCGATGTCCTCCGCCAGCTGCGGATCACCGACGACGGTGACCGCCACCCCGAACACGGCCCCCTGGAAACGGCGCACGAAAGCCACCGCGATCTCCTGGTCGCCCGTGGTCAGACCGGAGAGCAGTGCCTCGTCGGGTACGCGCCCGAAGGAAGCGCCCATGTGCCGCACACCGTGGATACGTTCCGCGGCCCCGAAGGGATTGCCTGCCGTCCATTGTCCGCGCAATCCCTTCGCGCGGCCCGGCCGTATCCCCTGTGGAGGACCGAATCATGAACGGAACCACGCACCAGCACCGAACCCGGACCGGCGGCCGGATCGCCCTCGGCCTGACCAGCGCCGCCATGGTGGGCCTCCTGGCCGCCTGCGGAGGCGGCGGGAGCGGCGGCGGCAGCGGCAGCGGTACGCAGACCCCGGCGGCGTCCGCGCCGTCCACCACGGCACCGGCGCCCGCCGGGACCACCCAGGTGAAGACGGACCTCACCGACTTCCACATCGCGCTCTCCCCGCAGCCCACCCAGCCGGGGCGCTACACCTTCGCCGAGAAGAACGACGGACAGCACGACCACGCCCTGGAGATCCAGGGCAACGGCACGGAGAGCCGCAGCAAGACGGTCGGCCCGGGCCAGTCCACCACCCTCACCGTCGACCTGAAGCCCGGCACCTACCAGGTCTACTGCCCCATCGACGGACACAAGGACCTCGGCATGAAGACCCAGCTCACCATCGGCGGCGCGACGAACTCCACCGCGCCCACCGCGCCCACCACGACCACTCCCGGGAACGGCAACGGCAATGGCAACGGCACCGGCTACTAGAACCACGGGACACCACGACGTGACCTCCGTCGTCACGCCCGCGCTGCGCCTCACCGGCGCCGCCCTGACCGTCGCGATGGCCCTGATCCACCTCTACCTCTGGGGAGACGGCTACCGGGACCTCGCCACCATCGGCGTCCTCTTCCTCCTCAACGGCGTCATCGGCCTCGCCCTCGCCGCCGCCCTGCTCGGCACGCCCCGCCGCTTCCTCGCCGGGGTCGCCGCGGCCACCGCGCTCTTCACGGCGGGCACCCTCGGCGCGCTCGTCCTCAGCCTCACCACGGGCCTCTTCGGCTTCCGCGAGACCGTCGACGCGCGCCTCGTCGTCACCACCCTCGTCGTCGAGACGGCTGGTGTCCTCGTGCTCGCCGCCCTCACCCTGCGGGCCCGGCCCCGGCCGGAGCCCCGGCGCGGCACCCAGGGCCCGTCCTAGACGACCGCCGCCGCCTTCCGCGCCAGCGCGTCCTCGTCCGTCTCCGCGTCGTACGAGAGCAGCCTCGGCAGCGCCAGACACAGCAGGCCCACCGACGCCACGCACGCCACCCCGCCCGACCAGACCGCCGCCCGGGTACCCGTCCAGCCGGCCATCGCGCCCGACCGGACCTGCCCGAGCTGCGGTCCCACGCTGTACGAGAGGACCTCGATGCCCGCCAGCCGCCCGCGCAGCTCCTCCGGGATCGTCTGGTTCCAGATCGTGGACCGGCCGAGCCCGCTCAGCATGTCGCCCGCGCCCGCGAACGCCAGGCACAGCAGCACCAGCCAGATGTTCCCGAACCAGCCCGCCGCCGCGATCGCCAGGCCCCAGCCCGCTGCCCCCGCCACCACCAGCAGCCCGTGCCGCCGCACCCGCGACGTCCAGCCGCTGGTGAGCCCCAGCACCAGCGAGCCCACCGAACCCGCCGCGTACATCAGGCCCAGCGCCCACGGGGCGCCCAGGTCGTCCGCGAGGAACGGGAAGATCGTGTTCGGGAACGCGAAGAACATCGCCGCCAGATCGATCGCGTACGTCCCCAGCAGCACCGGCCGCGACCACGCGTACCGCGCGCCCTCCGCGATCCCGCGCAGCGAGGGCTTGTCCGCGTCCCGCGCGGGCGGCGCCGGCGCCAGCCCCCGGCACAGCAGCACCGACACCGCGCACCCCACCGCCGTCATCCCGTACGCCGCCGCGTGCCCCGCGTACGCCACCACCAGACCCGCCAACGAAGGGCCCGCGATCGAGCCGAGCTGCCAGCGCAGCGAGTTCAGCGCCGCCGCGGCCGTCTGCTGCTCGTGCGGCACCACCCGGGCCAGCATCGAGTCGATCGCCGGGCGCTGGAGCCCCGCCAGCGCCGAGACCCCGGCCGCCACCACGTACAGCGGCCACAGCAGCGGCTCCGGCAGCAGCGCGTTCACCAGCAGGACCACCGCCAGCAGCCCGAACGCCGCCTCCGTCGCCACGATCACCTTGCGCCGGTCCACCGCGTCCGCCAGCGCCCCGCCGTACAGCCCGAACACCACCAGCGGGACCAGCTCCACCGCGCCCATCGCGCCGACCGCCAGCGGCGAGTCCGTCAGCTCCTTGATCTGCAACGGCAGCGCCACCAGCGCCATGAAGCTGACGAAGACGGCGACCAGGCCCTGCCACCACAGGCGCCGGAAATCACGGGACGCGCGCCAGGGCGCCAGATCGGGGAGCAGTCGTTTCACGAGGGGACATGCTCGGCGGGGCGTTCGGCGGGGGCAAGCGAATTAGCCCGGCGTGCCGTTGTTTTCGCGTCACCGCGTCACCGCGTCACCGCGTCACCACGTGCCTCCGTCCGTTGCCGCCGGCCGCTACCACCGTGCCGGTGGCGGTGCCGTCAGCTGGTCCGCCAGCCTCGACAGGCGGTCCTTGAAGCGCAGTCGTCCGCGCGGCGCGGGCGGCAGGCAGTTCTCCCCGGTCGCCGCGCTCACCAGGTGCTGGACCGTGTCCAGATCCACCTCCGCCGCCGCCCCCACCACCAGCGTCTCGTGCGCCAGGCCGCTCAGCTCCGGGTCGCCCGCGTCCAGCGACAGCACCGTCGCCCCCGCCCGCCGCGCGTCGTGCACCCGCTCCAGGAGCGCGTCCGCCGGCCGCGTCGGCGCCACCATCAGCAGCGTCGACCCGCGCCGCGCCGACTCGATCCGGCCGAGCCCCACCGCCAGGTGCGCCGGGTCCCCGGGGCGCACCCGGTGCCGCACCAGCGTCGGCGCCAGCTCCGGGCAGCCCGACCACGCCGACTCGTCCACCAGATGCGCGGCCAGGTGCCACGGCTCGTACTCCTCCGTGCCCACCAGCAGCAGCCCACCGCCGTGCGAGACGACGGACGAGCGCAGCGAACCCGCGAAGCGGCGGGCCGCCGCCGGCCACTCCGTACCGGCGAGCACCTCGCGCAGCAGCGCGACACGTACGGCGTCCATGGCCCCGCATCCTGCGCCCGCCGGGCGCCCCGCCGCCGCCGTTCGCGGAACTCTCACCCGTACGGGGTCCCCCGGTGCGACCGGTCGGTAATGTCGGGGGCATGACTTCCACGCCCACTTCCAGCAGCCCCGCCCCCAAGGACCCCTGGGACCTCCCCGACGTCTCCGGGCTCGTCGTCGGCGTCCTCGGCGGCACCGGCGACCAGGGCCGCGGCCTCGCCTACCGGCTCGCCAAGGCCGGCCAGAAGGTCGTCATCGGCTCCCGCGCGGCCGACCGCGCGACCGCCGCCGCCGACGAGCTCGGCCTGGGCGTCGAGGGCGCCGACAACGCCGAGTGCGCCCGGCGCAGCGACATCGTGATCGTCGCCGTGCCGTGGGACGGGCACGCCAAGACCCTGGAGGCGCTGCGCGAGGAGCTCGCCGGCAAGCTCGTCGTCGACTGCGTCAACCCGCTCGGCTTCGACAAGAAGGGCGCCTACGCCCTCAAGCCCGAGGAGGGCTCCGCCGCCGAGCAGGCCGCCGCGCTGCTGCCGGACTCGCGGGTCACCGCCGCCTTCCACCACCTGTCCGCCGTGCTGCTCCAGGACGCGTCCGTCGACGAGATCGACACCGACGTCATGGTCCTCGGCGAGGTCCGCGCGGACGTCGAGATCGTCCAGGCGCTCGCCGGGCGCATCCCCGGCATGCGCGGCGTCTTCGCCGGGCGGCTGCGCAACGCGCACCAGGTCGAGTCGCTCGTCGCCAACCTCATCTCCGTCAACCGGCGCTACAAGGCGCACGCCGGGCTGCGGGTCACCGACGTCTGAGACGTTCCGGGCATGGGGGACACTGGGACGGCACCACCGTCGTACCGGACAGGAGCCGTACCCCCATGCCCCGCCTCGCTCTCTACGCCCTGGTCGTCTGCGCGCTCGCCGTCGCCGCGGCCGTCGTCTCCTTCGTCCAGGGCAACCTGATCGGCATCGTCTGGGTGCTGCTCGCCGGGCTGTCCTCCAACATGGCCTGGTACTACATCCGGCGGGCCAAGGCCGAGGCGGCCGGTGCCTCCGCCACGGAGGGCTAGGGGCCGGCCCCCTCAGACCGCGCAGACCTCCGGCGTCCCCTCCCAGAAGCGGTACAGCCTCGAACCGCAGGCGCGGGTCAGCTCGGGCACGCCCAGCGCCCGCATCAGCGCGTCCACCCCGTCGAAGAACGCCCCGTTGATCGCCGGCACGAAGAGCAGCGCGATCACCACGAAGAAGCCGTACGGCGCGTACGGCTCGATCAGGCGCTTGAAGCGGTACGAGAGGTAGGGCTCGACCACTCCGTAGCCGTCCAGGCCCGGCACCGGCAGGAAGTTCAGCAGCGCCGCCGTGACCTGGAGGAACGCCAGGAACGCGAGCGCGTACCGGAAGGCGGGCGGGACGCCGTCCAGGGCGTCCAGCCAGAACGGCGCCGTGCACACGACGGCGAAGGCCACGTTGGCCAGCGGGCCCGCCGCGGAGATCAGGCTGTGCTTCCAGCGGCCCCGGACCCGGTTCCGCTCGATGAAGACGGCGCCGCCCGGGAGGCCGATACCGCCCATGATCACGAACAGTACCGGCAGGATGATGCTCAGCACCGCGTGCGTGTACGCGAGCGGGTTCAGCGTCAGGTAGCCCTTCGCCCCGACCGTGATGTCCCCGCCGGCCAGCGCCGTGCGGGCGTGCGCGTACTCGTGGAGGCAGAGCGAGACGATCCACGCCGAGGTCACGAAGAGGAAGACCGCCAGGCCCGGCAGGGCCGCGAAGTCCGTCCACACCGCCCAGCCGGTGACGCCCATCACGGCGAGGATCGCCAGGAAGACGGGGCTGATCCGCCGTTCGTGGTGGCGGTGGGTCGTCGTGCTCATGCGGGGCTCCCCTGGGCGGACGTCGTCTTGTGCCGTGTCGGGAAACGTACCGCGCGGGCCTCACCCGTGGGGGGTGCGGGGGACGGGGCGGGGGTGGGGGTGTTCCGGACTGCGACCTCCACTTCGCTGCGCTCGTTCCGGGCGCCGCCACGTCCGGAACACCCCCACCCCCGCCCCGTCCCCCTCCTCGCCGTCGTCCACGGAGAATGGGCGGGTGCGTTACTTCGTCATCGGCCCGGCGCGGGCCCAGCTGTCAGACGGTACCGACGTCGCCGTCGGCGGGCCCCGGGTGCGGGCCCTGCTGGCCGCCCTCGCGCTGCGGGCGGGGCGTCCCGTGCCCGTGGGCGTGCTCGTCGACGAGGTCTGGGGCGCCGACCCGCCCGCCGACGCCGTCGCCGCCCTCCAGGCGCTGGTGGGGCGGCTGCGGCGGGCGCTGGGGCGGGAGCGGGAGCGGGTGTTGTCGGTCGAGGGCGGGTACCGGCTGGATGCCCGGGGAGATGACGTCGATCTTCTTCGGTTCGAGCGTCTCGTCGGGGAGGGAACGCGGCAGGGGGAGGGCGCCCTTGCCGTTCGGCTGCTCGACGAGGCTCTGGGGCTGTGGCAGGGAGATGCCGTGCCTCTTGCCGATCTCTCGGGGGTCGAGGGGGAGCGGGCGCGGTGGGGTGCTCGGCGGGTCGACGCGTTGCGGGTGCGGTTCGCCCTTGCCCTTGAGGAGGGCGAGAGTGCCTCCGTGTTGCCCGAACTGACCGCTCTGTGTGCCGCGTATCCCCTGGACGAGACCCTTCAGGCGCTGCGGCTGCGGGCCCTGCGCGACGCCGGGCGCTCCGCCGAGGCGCTCGCCGCCTACGAGGGGGTCAGGCGGGAGCTCGTCGAGCGGCTCGGGGTCGATCCCTCCGCCGCGCTTCGGGGGCTCCACGGTGAGTTGCTCTCCGAGGAGGAAAGGGTGGAGGAGGAAGGGGCCAGTTGGGTTCGGGGGAATCTTGTCGCTCGGCTCACCAGTTTTCTCGGGCGTGACCGGGAGCTCGGGGAGATCGCCGGGGAGTTGGGTGCCTTTCGGCTGGTGACCTTGTTCGGGACCGGCGGGGTCGGCAAGACCCGGCTTTCGCAGGAGGTCGGCGACCGGGTCGGGCGGTCCTGGAGCGACGGGGTCTGGTTCGTCGAGCTCGCCCCCGTCACCGACCCCGCCGCCGTCGTCGAGACCGTCCTCGGTGCCGTCGGCGCCCGCGAGACCGTGCTGCGCGGCGCGGGCGCGGAGGAGCTGCGGCTCGGCGAGGACACCGTGCGTCCGGTCGGGCGGCTCGTCGAGCACTGCGCGCGGCGGCGGATGCTGTTGGTGCTGGACAACTGTGAGCATGTGGTGGGTGCGGTCGCGGAGTTGGTGGAGGTGTTGCTGGCGCGGTGTCCGGGGGTGACGGTGCTGGCGACGAGTCGGGAGCCGTTGGGGGTGCCGGGGGAGGTGGTGCGTCCGGTGGGGCCGTTGCCGGTGGAGGCGGCGGTGCGGCTGTTCGGCGAGCGGGGCGCGGCGGTGCGGCCGGGGTTCCGGGTGGAGGAGGAGCGGGGGGCCGCGGAGGAGATCGTGCGGCGGCTGGACGGGCTGCCGTTGGCGGTGGAGTTGGCTGCGGCTCGGTTGCGGGTGTTGTCTGCGGGGCAGATCGCGGAGCGGTTGGATGACCGGTTTCGGTTGTTGAGTTCCGGGGCTCGGACCGTGTTGCCCCGGCAGCAGACGTTGCGGGCGGTGGTGGACTGGTCGTGGGAGTTGCTGGACGAGGGCGAGCGGGGGGTGTTGCGGCGGCTGTCCGTTTTCGCCGGTGGGTGTGAGTTGGAGGCCGCCGAGGCCGTGTGTGGGGGTGGGGCGCCGGAGGTGCTGGACGTGCTGGGTGCCTTGGTCGACAAGTCGCTCGTCGTGGCCGTGCCGGGGGAGCGGGGGATGCGGTACCGGCTGCTGGAGACCGTCGCCGAGTACGCCTCCGAGCGGCTGGACGAGGGCGGGGAGCGGGGCGTCGCCGAGCGGCGGCACCTGGAGTACTACCGGGAGCTGGCCCGGGTCACCGACCCCGCGCTGCGGGGCGGGCGGCAGACCGAGGCCCTCGCGCGGTTCGGCGTCGAGTACGGCAACCTCCGTACGGCCCTTGGCCGGGCGGTCGCGGCGGGCGACGAGCACGAGGCGCTCGTCCTCGTCCACTCCCTGCTCTGGTACTGGACCATGCGCGACCTGCGCGCCGACGCCCTGCACTGGTCCGAGGCGGTCGCCGCCCTCGGGCCCGATCCGTTCGGGCCCGGTGCCGCCCCCGTCGTACCGCTGCACGAGGCGGTCACCGCCGTCCCGCCGCCGCTGAGCGAGGAGCAGCTGTGGGAGGCGCGGCGCGGGGTGCGGCTGATCGAGCTGCTCAACATGGACCACGAGACCGGGCGGTGGACCACGCCCGAGGGCCTCGCGCGGCTGCGGGTGATCAACGACCGCTATCCGCCGGGACTGCCGCAGACCTGCCGGCTGCCGGGCTCCTTCAGCGTCTTCGCCGTGCTGCTCATCGCCGAGCCCGGGCGGATGGCCGAGGCGCTGGACGCCCATGTGGCGGCCTGCCGCCGCCACGGCTACGACTGGGAGCTCGGCAACGCCCTCCAGCTGCGGGCCAACATGCTGGCCAACCGGGCCGATCTGGCCGGGCAGGCCGCCGCCGACGCGGAGGAGAGCCTGCGGATCTTCGTCGGGCTCGACGACGCCTGGGGCGCGGCGGAGGCGCTGTCCTCGCGGGCCGAGGCCCGGGAGCGGCGGCTGGAGTTCGAGGGCGCCGCCGAGGACTTCGAGGCCGCCATCGGCTACGCGCGCCGGGTCGGCGCCCAGTCGCAGATGGCGCTGCTGCGGGCCCGCTACGCCGACATGCTGATGGAGACCGGGCGGCAGGAGGAGGCCGAGAAGATCCTCCAGGAGGTCGTCGAGGGCGGGTACGGGCGGGGGCACGAGCCGATGCTCGCGGCCCGGATCTTCCTGGCCATGCTGCTCGGGCGGACCGGCCGGACGGCGGAGGCCCGGGAGCAGTTGCTGGCGCTGCTCGACGCGTTCAGCTCGGAGAGCTTCTCGGTCTTCGAGGGCTTCACGCTCGGCAGCCTGGCGTGGGTGGAGAACCTGGACGGGCGGTACGCCTCGGCGCTCGGCCTGGCGCGGCGGGCGTACGACCGCTCGCTGGGGGCGCTGTCGATCATGGTCGCGCCGCAGATGCCGGCGATCCACCTGGTCACGGCGGCCTGGGCGCTGGCCGGGATCGGCGGTGCCGAGGCCCGGATGGCCGGGATGCTGCTGGGTGCCTACGAGGGGCTGCTGCCGCCGGGGCACCTGCCGCCGCCGATGGAGCGGGAGAACCTGGCGCGGGCGACCGGGCTGGCGCGGGACGCGCTGGGCGCGGCGGCGTTCGAGGCGGCGCACGCCGAGGGCGGCGGCCTCTCCCTGGAGGAGGCCGCCGCCCTGCTCGGACGCGCCGACGCGATCAACGGGCGCGCCGAGTCCTGAGTCCCCCGGGGGTCAGGTCTTCTTGCGGAACTTGGCCACCGCGAGCGGGGCCATGACCAGGGTGAGGCCGGCCGCCCAGGCGAGGGTCATCCACACCGAGTGGGCGACGGGGCCGCCGTTGATCAGGCCGCGGGCGGCGTCGGCGAGGTTGGAGAGCGGGTTGTACTCGGTGAAGCCCTGGAGCCAGCCGGGCATGGTGGTCGGCGGGGCGAAGATCGAGGAACCGAACTGGAGGGGCATCAGCACCAGCATCGCCATCCCTTGGACGGCCTGGGCCGTCTTCATGGTGAGACCGAGCAGGATGAAGATCCACATCAGGGCGGCGCCGAAGACGGCGGACAGGCCGATCGCGGCGAACAGGTGGAGCACCGAGGTGTGGATCTGCAGGCCGAGCAGGAAGCCCATGCCGAGCAGGATCGCGGTGGCGATCAGCATGCGGCCGAGCTCGACGACTATCTTCGCGACGAGGACCGAGGAGCGGGCGATCGGCATGGTCCGGAACCGGTCCATGACGCCCTTCTTGAAGTCGTCGTTGATGCCGGTGCCGACGCCCATCGCGATGTTCATGCCCATCATGGCCATCAGGCCGGGCACCACGTAGTTCACGTACTCCGCGTTGTTGCCCTTGCCGGCGATGGCGCCGCCGAAGACGTACACGAAGAGCAGCACGAAGATGATCGGCATCAGGACGGCGTCGAACATCGACTCCGGGTCCTGCTTGATCTGGAGGGCGTTGCGCCGGACCAGGGCGCCGATGTGGCGCAGGTTGGCCCGCAGGCCGATGCGGCCGTCGGCGGCGCCCGGTGTCCGGGGGGCCGGGTTCGGGGTCTTGACGGGGGACTGGGACAGGGTCGTGGTGCTCACGCGGCGGCCTCCTGGCTGAGCGTGTCGGTGGCGGCGTCGGTGGCGGACGTCTTCTGTCCGGTGATGGCGAGGAACACCTCGTCGAGGCTCGGCAGGTGGGTGCCGATGTGGGCGATGCCGAAGCTGCGGGCGCCGAGCAGGCCAACGACGGCGGTGAGCTGCTCGTCGCTGAGGATCGGCACGTACAGCACGCCCTCGTCGGGCACCACGGTCGCGCCGGCGATCCCGTCGAGGCCGCTCTCGCGCAGCGCCGCCGCCATGGCGGACAGCTCGGCCGGGTCGGCCGGGCGGACCTTGAGGGTGCGGCCCCCGACCCGGGCCTTCAGCTCGTCGACGCCGCCGCGGGCGATGACCCGGCCGCGGTCGATGACGGTCAGCTCGCTGGCGAGCTGCTCGGCCTCCTCCATGTACTGGGTGGTGAGCAGCACGGTGGCGCCCTCGGCGACCATCCGCTGGACCTCGTCCCAGACCTCGTTGCGGGTGCGGGGGTCGAGGCCGGTGGTCGGCTCGTCCAGGTAGAGCACGGCCGGGCGGCCGATCATGGAGGCGGCCAGGTCGAGGCGGCGGCGCATTCCGCCGGAGTAGTTCATCGCGGGGCGCTTGGCGGCCTCGGTGAGCGAGAAGCGCTCCAGGAGCTCGTCGGCGCGGGCGCGGGCGTCCTTGCGGGAGAGGTCGAGCAGCCGCCCGATCATGTACAGGTTCTCCCGGCCGGACAGCTTCTCGTCGACCGAGGCGTACTGGCCGGTGAGGCCGATGGTGCGGCGGAGCTGGCGGGGCTGGCGCACCACGTCGTAGCCGGCGACGACGGCGGTGCCGGCGTCGGGGGCGATGAGGGTGGACAGGCAGCGGACGAGCGTGGTCTTCCCGGCTCCGTTGGGGCCGAGGACCCCGAGGACGGTGCCCTCGCGCACGTCCAGGTCGACCCCGTCGAGGGCCTTCGTCTCGCCGAAGTGCTTCACGAGGCCCCGGACCTCGACGGCGTTGGTGTGTGATCGCGTCATGCCCCCCATGGAACACGCCGCCACCGACAACCCGCCGACAGCCGACCGACAGCCCCGCC
The DNA here is from genome assembly GCF_040650575.1 of Streptomyces sp. NPDC048659. NCBI lineage: Bacteria > Bacillati > Actinomycetota > Actinomycetes > Kitasatosporales > Streptomycetaceae > Streptomyces > Streptomyces sp. NPDC048659. The sequence continues at coordinate 21,442 of NZ_JBEZHM010000042.1, forward strand.
TACAGGCGCCGACAGCGGCCGACAGCCCGCCGACGGGGGACGGTCGGCGGGCTGTCGTCTTTACCGGGAGGGTTCGGTGTGCCTAGTGGAAGGTGTGCTCCTCGGCGGGGAACGCCCCGCCGGACACGTCCTCGGCGAAGGCGCGGGCGGCGTCGCCGAGCGTCTCGCGGAGGTTGGCGTACTGCTTGGTGAAGCGCGGCACCTTGCCGCCGGTGAGCCCGGCCATGTCGGTCCAGACGAGGACCTGGGCGTCCGTGCCGGGGCCGGCGCCGATGCCGATGGTCGGGATGTGCAGGGAGCGGGTGACCTCGGCGGCCAGCTCGGCCGGGACGAGCTCCAGGACGACGGCGAAGGCGCCCGCGTCCTGCGCCGCCTTGGCGTCGCCGAGCAGCCGGTGGGCGGCCTCGTCGGAGCGGCCCTGCACCCGGTAGCCCATGGTGTTCACGGACTGGGGGGTGAGGCCCAGGTGGGACATGACGGGGATGCCGGCCTGGACGAGCAGCTCGGTCTGCGCCAGGGAGCGCTCGCCGCCCTCCAGCTTGATCGCGCCGACACCGGCGTCCTTGACCAGGCGGGTCGCGTTGCGCAGGGCCTGGACGGGGCCCTCCTGGTACGAGCCGAAGGGGAGGTCGCCGACGACGAGGGCGCGGGTGGTGCCCCGGACGACGGCGGCGGAGAGCAGGGTCATCTCGTCCATCGTGACGGGCACGGTGGTGTCGTAGCCGAGGTGACAGTTGCCCATCGAGTCGCCGACGAGGATCACCGGGATGCCGGCCTCGTCGAAGACGGACGCGGTCATGGCGTCGTAGGCGGTGAGCATGGGCCACTTCTCGCCGCGGGTCTTGGCGGCGGCGATGTCGTGGACGGTGATGCGGCGGGTGCCCTTCCCCCCGTACAGCGCCTTGCTGCTGTCGGCGGGCGGTTTCTGGGCAGCCTGAAGCGTCATGGTGAACGGCTCCTTTTGTCATCTCGAGGCGCCCTGTGGCGTCCCCGGACCATGTCCATGGTGGCACTTCGCCGGGTGGGCGGGGAAGTGGGGCGGAGTGGCGCTGTTCACACGGCCGCAACGTAAAGACTTCTCCAGCTCTATCGATACGAGACGGTCTCGTATCGAAAAGGGCCTAGGGTGAACGTCATGTCTCAGCCGTCCCCTGAAATCCCCGCGCCCCGCATACCCGAGGCCGTCCACCGCCGCCGCTGGGCGATCCTCGGTGTGCTCATGCTCAGCCTGCTGATCGTCGTCCTCGACAACTCGATCCTGAACGTCGCCGTCAAGACGATCGCCAGCCCCGCCCCCACCGGCATCGGCGCCACCCAGAGCGAGCTGGAGTGGGCGATCAACTCCTACACGCTCGTCTTCGCCGGCCTCCTCTTCACCTCCGGCCTGCTCGGCGACCGGCTCGGCCGCAAGAAGGTGCTGCTCTTCGGCATCACCGTCTTCGGCATCGCCTCCGCCCTCGCCGCGCTCTCCGGCTCCCCGGGCGAGCTCATCGCCTACCGCGCCCTCATGGGCCTCGGCGCCGCCTTCGTCATGCCGGCCACCCTCGCCGTCCTCATGAACGTCTTCGAGCGCGACGAGCAGCCCAAGGCCATCGGCATCTGGGCCGGCAGCGTCGGCCTCGCCATCGCCATCGGCCCCATCACCGGCGGCGTCCTCCTGGAGCACTTCTGGTGGGGCTCGATCTTCCTGGTCAACGTGCCCGTCGTGATCCTCGCGCTGGCCCTCATGGCCTGGCTCGTGCCCGACTCCAAGGACCCGAAGCCCGGCCGCGTCGACCTGCCCGGCGTGCTGCTCTCCGTCCTCGGCCTGGTCCTGCTGGTGTACGGCATCATCCGCGGCGGCGAGCTGGCCAGCGTCACCGACGTCACCGTGCTGCTGCCCACGCTGGGCGGACTCGCGATCCTGGCCGCCTTCGTCCTGTACGAGAAGCGCAGCGACCACCCGGCGCTCGACATCTCCTACTTCCGCAAGCCCGCCTTCTCGGCCGCCGTCGCCGCCATCGCGCTGGTCTTCTTCGCCCTGCTCGGCGTGACCTTCTTCTCCGCCTTCTACCTGCAGAGCGTCCGCGGCTACAGCGCCCTGGAGTCCGGCCTGCTGATCCTGCCGCTGGCCGTCGCCCAGATGCTCTTCTCGCCGCGCGCCCGGCTCGTCGTCGACCGCTTCGGCGCCAAGGCCGTGTGCACCGCCGGCATGCTCGCCGTCGCCGCGGGCCTGGGCGCCTTCGCCTTCTTCGACGCCGGCACCCCGGTCTGGGTCATGGAGCTCGTCTTCTTCGTCCAGGGCGCCGGCATGGCGCACATCATGCCGCCGGTCACCGTCGCCGTGATGCAGGCCCTGCCCCGCGAGAAGGCCGGCTCCGGCTCGGCCATCAACAACACCTTCCGCCAGGTCGGCGGCGCCCTCGGCGTGGCCGTCCTCGGCTCCGTGCTGTCCTCCACCTACCGCGGCGGCATCGAGGACCACCTCGGCGCCGTCCCGCCCGGCCTGCGCGACGCGGCCGGCGAGTCCATCGAGGCCACCCTGGCCGTCGCCGCGAAGCTGGGCCCGGCCGGGCGCGACCTGGTCGCCCCCGCGTACGACGCCTTCCTCGACGCCATGCACGTCACCGCCATCGGCTCCGCCGCCGTCGCCCTCATCGGCGCCGTCGTCGTGGCCCTCTTCCTGCCCGGCCGCACCCCCGCCGCCCCGGCCGGACCCGCCGCCGTTCCCGGCAGCCGCGCGGAGGCGGGAGAATCGGTGACGAGGTAACGAGAGACGGCGGCGGTGGCCCAGGGGCCCGGACGGAGAGGTGAGGCGGACGTGACGCAGCAGAACGACGGGCCCCGGGCGGCGCCCGCCGACGACTGCCCCGGCGGCGCCCGGCGCGGGCGGCCCCGCAGCGAGGCGGCCGAGCAGGCGATCTTCGACGCGGCGATCGGGCTCCTGGAGGCCGGCACCCCGCTCACCGAGCTCTCCATCGAGAAGATCGCCCGCACCGCCGGGGTCGGCAAGGCCACCATTTACCGCCGCTGGCCCGGCAAGGAGGAGCTCTTCGTCGACCTGCTGCGCTCCGTCGAGCCCCCGGACCCGGAGCTGCCCGGCGTCTCCGTCCGGGACGACCTCGTCGCCCTCATGGAGTCGATCCGGCGCCGGGGGCTCGCCAAGCGGAACTCGGCCCTGCTGCACAACGTGTTCTCGCAGATGCAGGCGTATCCCAAGCTGTGGGACGCCTACCACCAGACCGTCATCGAGCCCCGCCGCCGCCTCGGCCTCGACGTCGTACGGCGCGGGATCGAGCTCGGCGAGATCCGCGACGACCTCGACCTGGAGCTCGTCAACGACCTCTTCACCGGCCCGCTGCTGCTGCGCACCGTCATCCGCCCCGGCGCCACCCTCGAACCGGACCTCGCCGAACGGGTCGTCGACGCGGTCATGGAAGGGCTCCGCCCGCGCTCCTGACCCCCGGGGACGAGTCGTACGAATGTGCGCGTTCTGTTACAGCGGAACGCCTCGCACCGCTCTCAGGAACCCGCCACGCGGCTGTGTCGTCCCTCGGGGAGTACGACCGAACCGGAATCGCCTAGGGTCGAGTCCGGGTCGCGGAGCAAGGCAGTGAGGACGGCAGCGATGACGCGGGTGGACATGACGGAGACCGAGAGCGGCGGCGCGCCGCGCGACGAACACCGCCCTTCCCGGTTCGCCGGCCGTCTGCGGGCCCTGCGCGGCGACCGCGGCATCTGGCGCCGAGGCATCCTCCTCGCCCTGTGCGCGGTGCTGCTGACGCTCCTGATGGTCCTCCACGCCGACATCCCCAACCGGATCGGCAACCTCGGCAGCCTCACCGAGACCTTCCTGCCCTGGCTCGGCCTCTTCGTGCCGCTGCTGCTCGTCCTCGCCCTGCTGCGCCGCTCGGCGACGGCCCTGATCGCCCTGCTGCTCCCGGCCCTCGTCTGGGTCAACCTCTTCGGCGGGCTGATCGTCGACAAGTCGGAGCCCGGCGAGGGCCTCACCGTGCTGAGCCACAACGTCAACGCCGACAACCCCGACCCCGAGGGCACGGCCCGTCAGATCGCCGCCTCCGGCGCGGACGTGGTGGCCCTGGAGGAGCTCAAGGGCGACATGGTGCCGACCTACGAGCGGGGACTGGCCGACACCTACCGCTACCACTCGGTCCAGGGCACCGTCGGCCTGTGGAGCCGCTACCCGCTGCGCGACCCGAAGGCGGTCGACATCCGGATGGGCTGGACCCGCGCCATGCGGGCCACCGTCGTCGCCCCCGCCGGGGAGGTGGCGGTCTACGTGGCCCACCTCCCCTCCGTACGGGTCAAGCTGAACGCCGGGTTCACCGCCAACCAGCGCGACAACAGCGCCGACGCCCTCGGCGAGGCCATCTCCCACGACCCGATCCAGCGGATCGTGCTGCTCGGCGACCTCAACGGCACCATGAACGACCGCTCGCTCAACGCGGTCACCTCGCAGCTGCGGTCCACCCAGGGCGCGGCGGGTGACGGCTTCGGCTTCAGCTGGCCGGCGTCCTTCCCGATGGCCCGGATCGACCAGATCATGGTCAAGGGCGTGGAGCCGCTCGCCTCCTGGACCCTCCCGGCGACCGGGAGCGACCACCTGCCGGTCGTGGCCCGCGTCCGGCTCTGAGCCGAGGCCGCGTCAGGAGCGGGCCTCCCGCCAGCGGTTGGTGATCGGCAGCCGCCGGTCCTTGCCGAAGCCCTTCGCGGAGATCTTGGTGCCCGGCGGGTACTGGCGCCGCTTGTACTCCGCCGTGTCCACCATCCGCAGCGTCCGGGCCACCAGCTCCTCGTCGAAGCCCGCCGCCACGATCTCGTCCTTGCCCCGGTCCCGGTCCACGTACAGCTCCAGGACCCGGTCCAGCACCGCGTAGTCCGGCAGCGAGTCCGTGTCCACCTGGTCCGGGCGCAGTTCGGCGCTCGGCGGCTTGCCGATCGAGTTCTCCGGGACCGGCGGCAGCTGCCCGCGCTCCTCGGCGGCCCGGTTGCGCCAGCGCGCGAGCCGGAACACGTCCGACTTGTAGACGTCCTTGATGGGCCCGTACGCGCCGACGGAGTCGCCGTACAGCGTCGAATAGCCCACCGCCAGCTCGGACTTGTTGCCGGGCGCGAGGACCAGGTGGCCCTCCTGGTTGGACAGCGCCATCAGCAGCGTGCCGCGCAGGCGCGACTGGAGGTTCTCCTCGGCGAGCCCGGTCAGCCCCAGCGAGCCCATGTAGGCGTCGAACATCGGCTCGATGGAGACGGTCCGGAAGGAGAGCCCGGTGCGGCGGGCCAGCTCGGCGGCGTCGGCGCGCGAGTGGTCCGAGGAGTACTTCGAGGGCATCGACACCCCGTGCACGTTCGCCGCGCCGACCGCGTCGCAGGCGATCGCGGCGACCAGCGCCGAGTCGATGCCGCCGGACAGGCCGACCAGCACCGACCGGAAGCCGTTCTTGGCGACGTACGCCCGCAGGCCCACCACCAGCGCCGAGTAGACCTCCTCGTCGTCGTCGAGCCGCTCCGCGTAACCGCCGGTCACCTCCGGCTCGTACGCGGGCAGCGGGTCGCCGGAGAGGACCACCCGGTCGATCCGCAGCCCGTCGTCGACGACCCCCTCGGGGGCGTCCGGGAGCGCGGCGGGCAGCTCCAGGTCCAGCACCACGCTGCCCTCGGCGAACTGCGGGGCGCGGGCGATCACCTCCCCGGCCGCGTCGACGACGATCGAGTCGCCGTCGAAGACCAGCTCGTCCTGGCCGCCGGTGCTCGCCAGGTACGCGGTGACGCAGCCGGCCTCCCGGGCGCGGGAGCGGACCAGTTCGAGCCGGGTGTCGTCCTTGTTCCGCTCGTACGGGGAGGCGTTGACCGACAGCAGCAGCCCGGCGCGGGCGCTGCGGGCCGCCGGGACCCGGCCGCCCTCCTGCCACAGGTCCTCGCAGATCGCGAGGGCGACGTCGACGCCGTGGACGCGCAGCACGGGCAGGGTGTCGCCGGGGACGAAGTAGCGGTACTCGTCGAAGACGCCGTAGTTGGGCAGGTGGTGCTTGGCGAAGCGCAGCACCGCCTCGCCCCGGTACAGCACCGCGGCGGCGTTCTCCGGGGAGCCGGCCGGGCGGCCCAGCCGAGGCCGGTCGCGCGCGGAGCGGTCCAGGTAGCCGACGACGACCGGCAGCTCGCCGAGGCCCTCGTCGGCGAGCCGCCGCCCGAGCGCCCGCAGGGCGTCCCGGGAAGCCTCGACGAAGGAGGGGCGCAGCGCCAGGTCCTCGACGGGGTAGCCGGTCAGCACCATCTCGGGGAAGGCGACGAGGTGCGCCCCCTGGGCGGCGGCGTGCCGGGTCCAGCGGACGACGGCCTCGGCGTTCCCGGCGAGATCGCCGACCGTCGAGTCGATCTGATTCAGGGCGAGGCGTAGTTGAGGCACGCTCCCCACTCTAATCGTCAATTCGACGCTATGTCCTGGCGGGCACGAAAAAGGGGGGCGCCGGGCGCCCCCCCCCTGCACGCCCACTCGGTGGGCCTCGCGACTACGAGGTGGGGCCGGACCAGATCGCGGCCTCGTGCTCCAGGATGGTCGGGGCGAGCTCGACCTGGAGCTCGCCGGCGGCGGCGGGGGCCATGGCGAAGGTGAAGTCGGCCTTGGCCTGCTTGCCGGGGAGCACCTTGCCCTGGAAGGGCTTGGTGGCGTTGCTGCCGTCGAAGACCATCTCGGCGGCGGAGCCGTCGGCGCCCTTCGCGTTCGGCAGGGCGATGGCGACGTCGAGCGGCGTCTTGCCGCCGTTGACGATGGTGATGGTCACCTGGAACGCCTTGTTGCCCTTGGTGTAGCCGGCGGCGAAGGCGTCGGGCTTGTGGGCGCGAGGCTTCGAGATGGTGACCTTGACGCCGTCGTCGTACGCGAAGGTCTCGCCGAACTTCAGCGCGCCGGGGGCCTTGTCGGCCGGGGCGTCGGGGGTGGTGTCGGCGCCGGGGGTCGCGGCCGTGCCGGGCTTGGCGGAGGCGGAGGCCGACGGCTCGGCTTCGACCTGCAGGATCTTCTCCTCGGAGACCACGTCGTTCACGGCCATGGCGATGGCGATCGTCCAGACGATGGAGACGACGATCGACAGCGCGCCGAGCACCAGACCGGTGATCGCCTGGCCCTTGTTGGTCGCGAGGCCCTTGCCGGCGCGGGACATGCCGACGATGCCGAAGATCAGGGCCAGCAGGCCCAGGATGCCGCCCAGCCAGAAGAGGAAGGGGATGATGGCGAAGATCAGGCCCACGATGCCGAGCACCAGTGCCGAGACTCCGAGCCCGTTGCGGGGCTGGGCCGGGGGCTGGGTGCCCTGCTGGTCCCAGGGCTGCTGGCCGGGGGGATACGTGGGCATGGTCATGCGCTGTCCTTCACGGGGTCGGGGCAGGGCAAGGCCGCCCCACCCCTGAGGCCATGACCGTAGACCAGCGGGATGTGGAGAGACCATTTGATTTGTGAACGAGATGTGTTCGTGATCCGCGGCGGGGCGAAATGGCCCGCTTGAGGACCTTCGGCGCCGCGACCGGGGGTCTTCGGGGCCCCGTTCCCCCGACATGCGAAGCCGCCCGGCTCCGCTGATCATGGCCCCATGACGACCACCGACGATCCGGCCGAGCCGTCCGGGAACACCGGCGTGGCCGACGCGGAGCTCCGCCGGGACGACGGCACCCGGCGCCAGTTCATCTCCTGGCTGACCCTCGCCTTCATGACGACCGCGTCCGTCGCCTCGCTGCGGCCCTCGCCGTCCATGGCGATCTACGGACTCGCGGCGATCTTCCTCTACCTGCTGCCCGCCCTGGTCTTCCTGCTGCCCACCGCCCTGGTCGCCGCCGAGCTGGCGTCCGGCTGGGAGGGCGGCATCTACCGCTGGGTCAGCGAGGCGCTCGGCAAGCCGCTCGGCTTCCTCGCCGTGTGGTGCCAGTTCGCCATGACGATCGCCTACTACCCGAGCCTGCTCGCCTACGTGGCCTCGACCTTCGCGTACGTCATCGACCCCTCCCTCGCGGAGAACGGCCTCTACGTCGCCATCGTCATCGTCGTCGTCTACTGGTCCGGGGTCTGGATCTCCGCGTACGGGACGAGGACGATCGCCGGCCTGTCGTCCTTCGGCCTGATCGTCGGCACCCTCATCCCCGGCGTCCTGCTCGTCACCCTCGGCCTCGTCTTCCTCGGCCAGGGCAACCCCTCCGCGCAGCCCATGAGCCCCGACCACTGGCTGCCCCCGTGGACCGGCCTCGCCAGCCTGGTCCTCATCGTCAACAACTTCCTCTCCTACGCGGGCATGGAGATGAACGGCGTCCACGTCTCCTCGCTGCGCGACCCCAAGCGCGAGTACCCGAGGTCGATGTTCCTGGCGACCGGGCTCGTCCTGCTGATCTTCATCCTTCCGGCCCTGGCCATCGCCTGGGTGATGCCCTCCGACCAGCTCAGCCTGACCGCCGGGCTCATGCAGGCGTTCCAGGCGTTCTTCGACCACTTCTCGATCGGCTGGATGACCAAGGTCGTCGGCGTCATGCTGGTCTGCGCCGCCCTCGGCGGGATGCTCACCTGGCTCTCCGGGCCCGCCAAGGGCCTCGTCCTGCTCTCCCGGCAGGAGGGCTACCTGCCGCCCGCCTTCCAGAAGTTCAACAAGGCGGGCGCCCCGATGAACATCATGGTCGCCCAGGGCGTGGTCACCACCCTGATCGGCGTCCTCTACGCCTTCAGCGACGACGTCTCCAGCGCGTACTGGATGTTCTCCGTGATCACCGTGCAGATCTACCTCATCGCCTACCTGCTGATGTTCGTCGCCGTCGTCAAGCTCCGCAGGAGCCGCCCCGAGGTCGAGCGCGGCTTCCGGGTCCCCGCCGTCGCCTGGGTCGCCGGGATCGGCTTCGTCTCCTCCGTCGCCGCCCTCGCCATCGGCTTCGTGCCGCCGGACCGGTTCGGCGACCAGCCGCTGTGGCGCTACCTCCTGATCGTCGGCGGCGGCCTGCTCGTGCTCGGCCTGCTCATCCCCGGCGCCCTGCTCAGATACCGCAAGCCCGGCTGGATCCACCCGGAACACCGGGAACCATCCGGCACCCCCTGACGTAGGACGAGTGTGTCCAGGAATGCCCCGCGTGCCGCCGCCGTCCTCCTCGCGCTCGGAGCGCTCGCGTACACCGCGTGGGTCCTCGAAGTCGTCCTCCAGACCGGGCTCGACCCGGTCCGGACGTACGTCTCCGAGCTGGCCGCCGCCGACCAGCCGCTCGGCGGCCTGTTCCGCGCCACCGACCTCGTCGCCGGGCTGCTCGTCCTCGCGGGCGCGCTGGCCGGCCTCGCGGCCACCGGCTGGCACGGCCGGGCGGGCGGCGCCGGGACCTCCTGGGCCCGCCGCGAACCGGGCCGCCGCCGCCCCTGGCTGCTGCTGGGCTGGCTCGCCCTCGCCCTCTTCGGGGCCGCCACCGCCGTCGACTCCCGGCTGCCGCTGAGCTGCACGCCCACCGCCGACCCCGAGTGCGCGGCCCGCGAGACCGCCGGCCTCGTCCCCGCCACCCACACCGCCCACGCCGTCAGCTCCAGCCTCGCCATGGCCGGGGCGCTGACCGCCATAGTGGCCCTCACCGTCGCCGCCCGCCGCTACCGCCTGTGGCGCCCCCTGGCCCGCACCGGCCCGGTCCTCGTCGCCCTCGAACTCGCCGCCACCGCCTGGACCCTCGCCGCGATCGCCTCCTTCGAGGCGGGCAACGGCCTGTGGTCCCTGGGCGCCGGCCAGCGCCTCCAGGTCGCCCTGGTCGCCCTGTGGCTGGCGGTCCTGGCCTGGTCCGTCCACCGGGAGACCCGCACCGGCGAGGCCGCCGCTTCGGGCGGGGGCCGGGCTGGGACGGCCGGGGCGGCCGGGGCGCCTGGGGCGGCAGGGCCGTCCGGGGCGTCCGGGCCGCCAGGGGCAGCCGGGGCCGCCGGGCCGTCCGGGCCGCCGGGGCCTACCGGACCGACCGGGCCGCCAGGCCCGTCCGGACCACCCGACCCGCCCGAGCCCCCGGTACGGGACCGGGGACGGCGCTCGTGAACGGGGAGCCGCGCCCCCGCTTCGTCCGGGTCGGCGGCGTCCCGCACCACGTCGTCGTCGACGGGGACGGGCCCGTCTGCGTGCTGGCCACCGGGCTCGGGCTGAGCTGGTTCGACTGGGCGCCGGTCGTCCCGCTGCTCGCCCCGCACCGCACCGTCGTCCGCTTCGACCGCCCCGGCCACGGCCTCTCCGCCCCCGCCGCCGGGCCCGCCACCGTCACCGGCGAGGCCGACCGGATCGCCGCGATCCTCGACGCCCTGCGGCTGCCCGGCCCCGCCACCGTCGTCGGCCACTCCATCGCGGGCTTCCACGCCGAGGCGTTCGCGCGCCTGCACCCGGCCCGTACCGCCGCGCTCGTGCTCGTCGACTCCTCCGTGGAGGAGCGCCCCCGCGCCTCCCGCACCGCCCCGGCCCGCGCCCGCGCGCTCGGCGCGCTGCTGTCCGCCGCCGGGGTCCCGGCCGCCCTCGGACCGCTCGCCCGCCGCCTCTCCGTACGGCACGACCCCGCCCCGCCCGCCCTCGTCCGCCGCGTCTACCGCACCTCGAGGGTCTTCCGCGGCGCCCTCGACGAGAACGCCCGCTACGGCGCCGTGGCCGCCGAGCTCCTCGCCCTGCGCGAGCGCGCCCCGCTGCCGCCGGGCCTGCCCGTCACCGTGCTCGCCGCGCCCGACGGCTCCGCCCGCTGGGCGCGCCGCCAGCGCGCGCTGGCCCGCCGGCTCGGCGCCCGCTACGAGGCGGCCGAGCCGTCGGGCCATCTGGTCATGCTGGACCGCCCGGAAGCGGTGGCCGGGGCGGTGCTGGGGGACTGAGGGCGGCTCAGGAGGCCGCTCAGGAAGCCGCGTACACGCTCGCGCAGAACGCCTTCAGCTGCTCGTCCGTCAGCCGCTGCGCCAGATCCGCCTCGCTGATCATGCCGACCAGCCGCTTGTCCTCGATGACGGGCAGCCGCCGGATCTGATGGCTCTGCATCTCCTCCAGGACCGCGCCCACGTCGGCGCCCGAGTCGATCCAGCGGGGCGTGCCCTTCGCCATCTCACCGCAGGTGATCTTGGCGGGATCGTGGCCCATGGCCACACAGCCCACCACGATGTCGCGGTCCGTGATGATGCCGGTCAGCCGTTCGTTCTGGTCGGCGATGGGCAGGGCGCCCACGTTCAGTTCGCGCATCAGCTGCGCGGCACGGTCGAGCGTCTCGTGTGCGGGGATCCACTGGGCCCCCGGGTGCATGATGTCCTTCGCCGTGGTCATGGGGCGCGTACCTTTCGTCGAACGCCTGACGTCGGACGCAGGCGTGCGTACGGGGTCCCCGAGCACCCCCCATTGTCCGGGCGCGACGCGGCCCCCGCGACCGCTGGGGTCACGGGGGCCGGCGCATCGGCACAGGGGGGGCGGCGGTCAGGCGCCGCGCTCCTTGAGCATGTCCGCCATCAGCTTGATCTCGGACTCCTGGGCGTCGACCATGCCCTGCGCCAGGTCCCGCTCGACCCCGGGCACACAGCGCTCGACACAGCCCTGGGCCATGTGGATGCCGCCCTTGTGGTGCGCGGTCATCAGCTTCAGGTACAGCACCTCCGCGTCCCGCCCGGACGCCTTGCGCAGCCGGTCCAGGTCGGCGCGGGTGGCCATGCCCGGCATGAGCTCGCCGTCCTCGCCGCCCGCGGCCGTGGAGCCCATGCCCATCCAGGTCATCGGCTCCACGCCGGACTGCACCTTCGGCAGCCCCCACATGTCGAGCCAGCCCAGCATCATGCCCCGCTGGTTGGCCTGGGTGTTGGCGATGTCGTACGCGAGCCGCCGCACCGCCTCGTCCTTCGTACGGTCGCGGACGATGAAGGACATCTCGACGGCCTGCTGGTGGTGGACGGACATGTCACGGGCGAAGCCCGCGTCCGCCGACTCCGCGGTGGGCGTGCTCGGCGCCCGGTCGCGGTCCGCGGAGGCGACGGTGACCGCGCCCCCGGCGAACAGCAGGGCCAGGACCACGGCGGTGACGGACGCCCACTGCGTCCGGTTCAGCTTCACTGGCCCATCCCGGCGCCGCCCTGACCGTCCGCGCCGACCCCGCCGGTGCAGGCGGCGCCCGGCTCGGGGGTCTGCGGGCCGCCCACGTACTTGGTGAAGAAGGCGTCGACCCGCGGGTCGCCCGCCCCGTCCACGGTGACCTGCTTGCCCCAGGCGCTCAGCATGATCGCGCCGGCCTGGTCGTCGACCGGGCTCATCAGCGAGTACGGGGTCTTCTTGACCTTCGCGCTCAGCTTCTCGATGTCGGCGGGGGACGCCTTCTTGTTGTACGTCACCCAGACGGCCCCGTGCTCCAGGGAGTGCACCGCGTTGGTGTCGTTCACGGCCTTGTCGTAGACGTCGCCGTTGCAGTTCTGCCAGACGGGGTTGTGGTCCCCGCCGACCGGCGGCTTCATGTCGTACTTCACCGGGGTGGTGACGTGGTTGCGGCCCAGCTTCTTGGCGTCCCAGGACTTCTCGTCCTTGATGGGCGCCTTCGCGGCGGCCTCCTGCTGCTCCTGCTCCTTGTTCTCCTTGGTGATCACCCAGCCGCCGAAGCCGACGAGGCTGAGCACGACGACGCTGGAGAGACCGATGGTCAGGAGACGGTTGCGGCGCTCACGGGCCTGCTCGGCGCGGCGCAGCTCGGCTATCTTCGCGCGGCGGTCGGCGGTGGTGGAGCGGTTCGCGGCCATGGTGGTGTCGTCCTTCTCGGAAGTTCGGAAGTGAAAGAAGAAATGCGAACGAACTGAGGGGGATAACCCGGCCGGTTACGTCCGCAGGACCTGAAGGACGTGGAGGTCCGGCGCACGGGCCCGTGCGGCCGGGCCGGGCGCGGGGCCGGAGTGGTGCGGCGCGCCGGGGCGCGGGGGCCGTCCCTCCGGGTGCAGCGGGGCCGCCGGCGGCGGGGCGCTGAGCACCGCGGGGGAGAGGGACGGGAAGAGGGAGCAGCCGGCCGGGTCGTAGGGGCAGACGAACTGCTCGACGACCGAGGCGTGGTGCCGGGTGGTCCGCTCGTGCTCGGCGAAGGAGCCGCCGCCGACGGTGTCGCGGGCCCCCAGACAGAGGAAGAGCGCGCCGACGAGCGTCGCCACGGCACTCGCCAGTGCCAGGGGACGCGCGTGTCGCGGCGGGCCGATGAGCCGGGAGGCTCCCATGGGCGCCGATCGTAGTGGTTGAAGGGTGTCCTTGGGCCGAACGGGGTACCAGTCGGTACCGGAAAGATGCCTGACCGGCGCCGCTTTCCGGCCGCTTCCCCGTTACCTCGGTCACAGCGGAGCAGGCACTATGGGTGTGCAACGTGCACGAAACCATGTGGTGGGATGCTCAGGTGCCCCCCGATGTGCCCGAGGCGGTGGCAGCAGGCGGCCTGACCAGCGAGGATGGGTGTGGAAATGGACAAGCAGCAGGAATTTGTGCTCCGTACGCTCGAGGAGCGCGACATCCGCTTCGTGCGTCTGTGGTTCACCGACGTGCTGGGCTTCCTGAAGTCGGTGGCCGTCGCCCCGGCCGAGCTTGAGCAGGCGTTCGACGAGGGCATCGGCTTCGACGGCTCGGCGATCGAGGGCTTCGCCCGTGTATACGAATCGGACATGATCGCCAAGCCGGACCCGGGCACCTTCCAGATCCTGCCCTGGCGCGCGGAGGCCCCCGGCACGGCCCGGATGTTCTGCGACATCCTGATGCCCGACGGCTCGCCGTCCTTCGCGGACCCGCGCTACGTCCTCAAGCGGGCCCTCGCGAAGACCTCGGACCTGGGCTTCACGTTCTACACCCACCCCGAGATCGAGTTCTTCCTGCTGAAGGACAAGCCGCTGGACGGCACCCGCCCCACCCCCGCCGACAACTCAGGCTATTTCGACCACACCCCGCAGAACGTGGGCATGGACTTCCGCCGCCAGGCCATCACCATGCTCGAATCGATGGGCATCTCGGTGGAGTTCTCCCACCACGAGGGCGCGCCGGGCCAGCAGGAGATCGACCTGCGCTACGCGGACGCGCTGTCCACGGCGGACAACATCATGACCTTCCGCCTGGTCATGAAGCAGGTCGCGCTCGAACAGGGCGTGCAGGCCACGTTCATGCCGAAGCCGTTCTCCGACTACCCCGGCTCCGGGATGCACACCCACCTCTCCCTCTTCGAGGGCGACCGCAACGCGTTCTACGAGTCGGGCTCGGAGTACCAGCTCTCCAAGGTGGGCCGCTCCTTCATCGCGGGCCTGCTGAAGCACGCCGGCGAGATCTCGGCCGTGACGAACCAGTGGGTCAACTCCTACAAGCGCATCTGGGGCGGCTCGGGCCGCACCGCCGGCTCCGGCGGCGAGGCCCCCGCGTACATCTGCTGGGGCCACAACAACCGCTCCGCCCTGATCCGCGTCCCGATGTACAAGCCGGGCAAGATGGGCTCCTCCCGCGTCGAGGTCCGCTCCATCGACTCGGGCGCCAACCCCTACCTGACCTACGCGGTCCTCCTCGCGGCGGGCCTCAAGGGCATCGAGGAGGGCTACGAACTCCCGGCCGGCGCCGACGACGACGTCTGGGCCCTGAGCGACGCCGAACGCCGCGCGATGGGCATCGAGCCCCTCCCGCAGAACCTGGGCGAGGCCATCGCCCTGATGGAACGCAGCGAACTGGTCGCGGAGACCCTCGGCGAGCACGTCTTCGACTTCTTCCTCCGCAACAAGAAGCAGGAGTGGGAGGAGTACCGCAGCGAGGTCACCGCCTTCGAGCTCCGCAAGAACCTGCCGGTGCTGTAGGCGCGGCTCAGACGGCGGACCCCGCCCGATCCACCCTCGGCCCGGCCGGACGCGCTCCCGCGTCCGGCCGGGCCGCTCGCCGATTCCCGGACGCCCGTCGCCCCCGTGCGGAGTGCCCTTCTGTCTGCCCTCGCACGCCTTGTGCCCCGACGGCGGCGGGGAACAAGGTGAGTCGCTCATGCCGAGCCATCCGAGAGGGGACGCCTTGCACCAGCACGAGCGCACACACGGGGGATAGACCGGAGGGACACCTGCCGGGGCACCGCGGCGGCCCGCCCCGACCGGCCCGACGGGTGATCTGCCGCACGGAATGACCGGCCCCCTGAGCCCGTCGGCAGTGACCGCCCTACAGCGCGTGGCGGGCAACGCCGCGACAACGCGTGCGCTGGCGGCCTACCGCGGGCACACGCCGTACGGCACGGACCCGACCGTCCAGCGCGCCGAGAACGACAACGCCGGCGGGGGCACCGGCGCGGCGGAGACGCAGAGCGTCGCCGAGGGCGAAGTCAAGGAGGTCGGCTCGGGCGGCACGATCGTCTATCCCTCGGTCACAAGCTGCCTGACCATCACTGTCTACCTCCGGGACGGCGGCAAAGTCGGCGGTCATGCCAGTCTGTTCAGAGTGGACGGAGGCATGTACTCCGACGAGATCCTGAAGGCGATAAAGGACCAGGTGGGCGGGAGAAGGGTGGAGAGGATCGATGTCAGTGGTGCCGCCTCGGCGTGGCACCCCGCGTACCTGGAGAAGGCCATGGAGAGGCCCGGCCCGTCCCCGGAGCATACGAAGCGCGACTTTGCCGGCATCCGCAAGGTAGTAGCCAGGGTCTTGAACCGACAGGAGGGGAAGGTCACCGTAACCGAGACTCAGGACGGCACGCTGACCAGGTGAGAGGGACGGGCCGCCGGTCCGCAAACCCGTTGCGTCCGCCCCCGGGGCTGGCCGAGACTGCGGCCAATGACTGAGATCAAGATCATTGAGACCGAGCGCCTGGTCCTGCACCCGCTCTCCTTCGGCGACGCCCAGCGCATCGTCGACGCCCGGCCCGCCGAAGGCGAGCGGTGGGCCGCCGAGTATCCCGGCGTCGGTGACGTCCGCAGCGCGCGGGCGTTCCTCGACGGGATCGCCGAGCGGGGCGACCCGGGGGCCTACCGGCCGTACGCGATCCGGCTCGCCGCCGACGGGCTCGTCATCGGCGGCATCGGCTTCCACCGGCCGCCCGGCCCCGACGGCGTCGTCACCATCGGCTACGGGCTGGTCCCCGAGCACCGCGGCCACGGCTACGCCAGCGAGTCGCTGCGCGGCATGATCGCCCGCGCCCGCGAGGCCGGCGCGAGCGCCGTGCGCGGTGACGCGGACCTCGCCAACATCCCCTCCCAGCGGGTGATGGAGGCCGCCGGCATGGCGTACGAGGGAGAGGACGAGACCGTCCGGAATTATCGGATCGTCTTCGGCGGCGGTAGCGGTAGCGGCAGCGCGGGCGCGTCCTAGCGGTCCGACAGCTCCGACGGTGCCTCCTGGACCACCCAGCCGTTGCCGTCCGGGTCCGCGAAGGTCATGAAGGAGTTCCAGGTCTCCCCCTTGCCCTCCTCCCACCCCGTCGCCCCCACGTGCATCACCGGCGACACCTCCACACCGGCCGCCATCAGCGCGCCCCGGGCGCCCTCGATGTCCGTGACGCACAGCTGGAGGCCGCGCAGGGTGCCCGGGGCCATCTCCCGGGTGCCCGGGAACGGCGGCATCCCCTGGATCAGCGTCAGCGAACACCGCGAACCCGGAGGGGTGATCTGGACGATCCGGATGCCCGGCGCCACCTCCTGGTCCAGGTCCACCGCGAAGCCGCACTTCCCGGCGTAGAACTCCTTGGCCCGGTCCACATCGGCGACGGGCACGGGCACGACTTCCAGGGTCCAGTTCACGATCGGGGCTCCTCGCTCGGCTGCGGTCGGCCCCACCACCCTGTACGAAGATCTCCCGCCACGCACCTCGGAACACCAACCCGGCTCCAGGAGGACTAGGCTCGTCCGGGTACTGGACCGACCGGTGGAGGGAGCGCTGGCATGACGGTGCCGGGACGCAGGAGCAGTACGTTCAGCAGGCTGCTGCGACACGGGTTCACCGATCCGTCCGCCGCCGAGCGCCTGCTCGACCTGGAGGAGCTGTCCGCCCTGCGCGGCGACCCGGTGCTCCTCGACGCCCTCGGCGGCACGGCCGACCCCGACCTCGCCCTGCGCGGCCTGGTCCGGCTCGTCGAGGCGCAGCCCGAGGCCGAACGGCCCGCGCTGACCACCACGCTGCTCTCCGCCAAGCCCTTCCGCGACCGGCTGCTCGGCGTGCTCGGCGCCTCCGAGGCGCTCGCCGACCACCTGACCCGCCACCCCCTCGACTGGCAGGCCCTCGTCACGTACGAGGCCGCCGATCTGCACCCGGGCGTCGCCGAGTTCGAGCGCGGGCTCGCCGAGGCCGACGACCCGGTCTCGCTGCGGGTCGCCTACCGGCGCTGCCTGCTCGCCATCGCCGCGCGCGACGTGTGCGGCACCATAGACGTCGCCGAGACCGCCGCCGAGCTCGCCGACCTCGCCACCGCCACCCTGCGCGCCGCCCTCGCCCTGGCGAGCGCCGCCGCGCCCGAGGACGCCGCGCAGTGCCGGCTCGCCGTCATCGCCATGGGCAAGTGCGGCGGCCACGAGCTCAACTACGTCTCCGACGTCGACGTCATCTTCGTCGGCGAGCCCGCCGAGGGCGCCGACGAGGGCAAGGCGATCCAGGCCGCCACCCGGCTCGCCTCCCACCTCATGCGGATCTGCTCCGAGACCACCGTCGAGGGCACCATCTGGCCGGTGGACGCCAACCTCCGCCCCGAGGGCCGCAACGGCCCCCTCGTCCGCACCCTCTCCTCCCACCTCGCCTACTACCAGCGCTGGGCCAAGACCTGGGAGTTCCAGGCCCTGCTGAAGGCCCGTCCGGTCGCCGGCGACCAGGAGCTCGGCGCCGCCTACGTCGAGGCCCTCTCCCCGCTCGTCTGGCACGCCGCCGAGCGCGAGAACTTCGTCCCCGACGTGCAGAAGATGCGCCGCCGGGTCGTCGACAACATCCCCGCCGCCCAGGTCGACCGCGAGCTGAAGCTCGGCCCCGGCGGCCTGCGCGACGTCGAGTTCGCCGTCCAGCTCCTCCAGCTCGTGCACGGCCGCAGCGACGCCACTCTGCACAGCGGCAGCACCCTCGACGCGCTCGCCGCCCTCGCCTCGGGCGGCTACGTCGGCCGCGCCGACGCCGCCCAGCTCGACGAGGCGTACCGCTTCCTGCGCGCCATGGAGCACCGCATCCAGCTCTACCGGCTGCGCCGCACCCACCTCGTCCCCGAGGCGGACGAGGACCTGCGCCGCCTCGGCCGCTCCCTCGGCCTGCGCACCGACCCGGTCGCGGCGCTCACCAAGGAGTGGAAGCGGCACGCGGCCGTCGTGCGCCGCCTGCACGAGAAGCTGTTCTACCGCCCGCTCCTCGACGCCGTCGCCCAGCTCGCCCCCGGCGAGATCCGGCTCAGCCCCAAGGCCGCCGGCCAGCGCCTCGAAGCCCTCGGCTACGCCGACCCGTCCGCCGCCCTGCGCCACCTGGAGGCGCTGTCCTCCGGCGTCAGCCGCAAGGCCGCCATCCAGCGCACCCTGCTGCCGGTGCTGCTCGGCTGGTTCGCCGACTCCGCCGACCCGGACGCGGGCCTCCTCGGCTTCCGCAAGGTCTCCGACGCGCTCGGCAAGACCCCCTGGTACCTGCGCCTGCTGCGCGACGAGGGCGCCGCCGCCGAGAACCTGGCCCGGGTCCTGTCCGCCGGCCGCCTCGCCCCCGACCTGCTGCTGCGCGCCCCCGAGGCGGTCGCGATCCTCGGCGACCCGGAGGGCCTCAAGCCGCGCGGCCGGGAGCACCTGGAGCAGGAGGTGCTGGCCGCCGTCGGGCGCGCGGACGGCGCCGAGCAGGCGGTGGCGGCGGCCCGCGGGGTGCGCCGCCGCGAGCTGTTCCGCACCGCCGCCGCCGACCTCATCCGCTCGTACGGTACGGAGGACAGCCCGCGCGAGCCCGACCCCGGCGCGCTCGTGGACCGGGTCGGCCAGGCCGTCACCGACCTCAACGCGGCCACCCTCGCGGGCGCCCTCCGGGCCGCCGTACGGGCCGAGTGGGGCGACGAACTCCCCACCCGCTTCGCGGTCATCGGCATGGGCCGCTTCGGCGGCGGCGAACTCGGCTACGGCTCCGACGCG
Organism: Streptomyces sp. NPDC048659; assembly: GCF_040650575.1. Classification (NCBI taxonomy): domain Bacteria; kingdom Bacillati; phylum Actinomycetota; class Actinomycetes; order Kitasatosporales; family Streptomycetaceae; genus Streptomyces; species Streptomyces sp. NPDC048659. Next base: position 40,475 of record NZ_JBEZHM010000042.1, read on the forward strand.
GACGTGCTGTTCGTGCACGAGCCCCGCGAGGGCGTCGACGAGCAGGAGGCGTCCCGGGCCGCCAACCGGGTCGTCGCCGAGATGCGCAGGCTGCTGCAAGTCCCCACCGCCGACCCGCCGCTGCTCATCGACGCGGACCTGCGCCCGGAGGGCAAGAGCGGCCCGCTGGTCCGCACCCTCAAGTCGTACGAGGCGTACTACCGGCGCTGGTCGCTGGTCTGGGAGAGCCAGGCCCTGCTGCGCGCCGAGCCGATGGCGGGCGACGCGGACCTGGGCGCGCGCTTCATCGCGCTGGCCGACCCGCTGCGCTACCCGGCGGAGGGGCTCGGCGAGGACGCGGTGCGCGAGATCCGGCGGCTCAAGGCCCGGATGGAGACCGAGCGGCTGCCGCGCGGCGCCGATCCGACCCTCCACGCCAAGCTGGGCCGCGGCGGGCTGAGCGACGTCGAGTGGACGGTGCAGCTGATGCAGATGCGGCACGGCTGGGCCGAGCCGGGGCTGCGCACCACCCGCACCCGCGAGGCGCTGGCCGCCGCGCGCGCGGCGGGGCTGCTGCCCACGGACGAGGCGCAGATCCTGGACGACGCCTGGGTGCTGGCGACCCGGGTGCGCAACGCGGTGATGCTGGTCCGGGGCCGCCCCGGCGACACCTTCCCCTCGGAGCCGCGCGAACTGGCCGCGGTCGGGCGCTACCTGGGCTACGGGCCGGGCCACGTCGGCGAGATGGTCGACGACTACCGCCGGATCACGCGCCGGGCGCGGGCGGTGGTGGAGGAGCGCTTCTACGGCGCGTAGCGGCGCGGCGCGCGGCGGCGGTGGGCACGAGCGAGGCGAGCGCGGTCAGGCCCACCACGAGGGCGAGCCGGCTCAGCGGGAGTACGGTGCCGGGGGCGTCGTCGAGGAGGTCGATCCCGTTCCATACGGTGACGATCCAGGCGCCGGTCCCGGTGAGCACGGTCACCCAGAGCCCGCGCTCGCCGGAGATCCGCAGCCCGATCCACAGCACCAGGGGCAGCACCAGGGCGGTGTTCATGAGGGCGGTGGTGAACGCCTGGTCGGCGGAGTAGGCCGGGCCCCCGCCGCCCAGGGTGGACGCGGCCTGTCCGGCGAAGCCCAGGTAGAGGGTGTCGGAGAGGATCAGGTGCGCGGCGGCGACGGCCAGCGAGGAGACGGCCAGGGCCTTGAACGGCCGTGAGACGGTGGTCATGGACGCGACTATACGTAGTGTGTATACATGGAGCGCATAGTGGGGTGCGGGAGGGCCGCCGCCACGGCGCGCGGGCCCCTACTGCCCGCCGTCCCCGCCGTCGTCCCCGCCCCCGCCCCCGTCGCGCCGCCGGCTCGACCGGCTGACCCCGCGGGCCAGTTCGCCCGCCGCCAGGGTCGCCGAGGCCACCCCGCGGGTCCAGCGAGGGCCGCCCCGGGCGGCCCAGACCACGCAGCCGCAGCCCATGGCGGCCAGCACGACAAGGACGGACAGGATCACGATGGTCACGGTGCTGCTCCTCGGTCAGTCGACGACGGCGGCGAGCCGTCTCCGGCAGTGTTCCAGGTATCCCGCGAGCGCCAGTTCGAAGGCCGCGTCCGTCCGGCTCTCGTCGATCGCGCCCAGCGCCCGCGCCAGCCTCGGCGTGGCCGTCTCGTCGGCCAGCTCCCACATCTTCTCGGGCGCCGCCATGTCGAGCGCCGAGCCGAGCACCAGGTTCTCCATCGCGATGATCACCGGCATCACGTCCGCCAGCGGGAAGCCCGCGTCCAGGAGTCGCCCGACCGCCTTCTCGTACTGCACGAGCACCTTCGGCGCGCGGACCGGCGAGGTGGTCAGCATCGGGATCGCGCGCGGGTGCGCGGCGAAGGCGGCGCGATAGGAGCGGGCCCAGGCGCCCATGGCCTCGTCCCAGGGCTCCCGGTCGAGCGAGCCGCCGTCGATCGCCGAGCAGACCCGCTCCCGCAGCAGCTCCACTATGCCGTCCCGGCCGTCCACATGGTGGTACACCGAGGCCGTCTGCACCCCGAGCCGCCGGGCGATCGCGGGCACGCTGAAGTCCCCCCGCTCATCGACGAGTTCGAGCGCCACCGTGGTGATGCGCTCCCGGTCGAGGAGGGGTGTGCGCGGCCGGCCCATGCAGGTCTTCTCCCAGTTCAGGTCTTCCCGAATCGTCGGGCACGAGGCTACATTGCGCCAACCGAAAGGCTTTAGGTTTCCTGCTCCTGCCGCAGAAGGGCCTCCCCACCCATGTCGTCCCGCACCCCCGACGAGCCGCCCGGACTGAGAACCGGCACCCTCAGCACCGCCGACATCTCCTTCTTCGTCGTCTCCGCCGCCGCCCCGCTCACCGTCATGGCCGGCGTCGCCCCCATCGCCCTCGGACTCGGCGGCATCGGCGCCCCCGCCGGCTACCTCCTGGCCGGCATCACCCTCGCCGTCTTCGCCGTCGGCTTCACCACCATGAGCCGGCACGTCCGCGGCGGCGGCGCCTTCTACGCGTACATCGCCCGGGGACTCGGCAAGCCCGTCGGCATCGCCGCCGCGCTCATCGCGATGGTCGGCTACAACGGCATGGAGATCGGCGTCTACGGCCTGCTCGGCTCCGCCACCGCCGACACCACCCACGCCCTGTGGGGCGTCGACACGCCCTGGCTGCCCATCGCCCTCGCCGGACTCCTCGTCATCTGGTACGGCGGCTACCGCTCCATCGACTTCGGCGCCAAGGTCCTCGGCGTCCTCCTCGTCGCCGAGACCGGCATACTCGTCCTCCTCGCCGGCGGCGTCCTGCTCGACGGCGGCGCCACCGGCGAACTCTCCCTCGGCTCCTTCGCCCCCGGCAACGTGCTCGTCCCTGGCACCGCCGCCGTCCTCGCCTTCGCCTTCTCGGCCTTCACCGGCTTCGAGTCCACCGTCATCTACCGCCGCGAGGCCCGCGACCCCGACCGCACCATCCCCCGCGCCACCTACATCGCGGTCGCCTTCCTCGGCCTCTTCTACGCCTTCGTCGTCTGGACCGTCATCCAGGCGTTCGGCGAGGACCGGGTCGTGGCCGCCGCCGCCCAGGACCCCGGCGGCCTCTTCTTCGCCGCCATCACCACGTACGTCGGACCCTGGGCCGCCGACCTGATGCACGTCTTCATCGTGACCAGCATCATCGCCTCGCTGCTCGCCTTCCACAACGCGATCAACCGCTACGCCCTCGCCCTCGCCGAGGAGGGCGTGCTGCCCGCCGCGCTCGGCCGGATCCACCCCCGCCACCGCTCCCCGTACGTCGCCGGGGCCGTCCAGACCGCCCTCGGCGCTGTCGTCGTCCTCGGCTTCGCCGCCGCGGGCGCCGACCCGTACGCCCAGCTGCTGCTCTGGGTGAACACCCCAGGGATGCTCGGGCTGATGGCGCTGATGCTGCTCGCCGCCCTCGCCGTCGTACGCCACTTCCGCCGCGTCCCGCACACCGAGGGCGCCCTGCGCACCCTGGTCGCCCCCGGCACCGCCGCCGTCCTGCTGGCCGTCGCCATCTACCTGGTCGCCTCCAAGGTCCAGCTCTTCACCGGCGCCTCCGCGACCGTGGACACCGTCCTCGTCGCCGTCGTCCCCGCCGTCTTCCTCCTCGGCCTCCTCCTCGCCCACCGGCTGCGCCGCACCCGCCCGGAGATCTACGCCCGCTTCGCCGAAGAACCCCCCGCCGATCAGCCCACCGCCCCCCTGGAATCCGGAGCCCCCTCGTGTCCGCAGAGCACACCGCGCCCGACCTCCTCCTCGTCGGCGCCCGCCTCCGTACCCCCGCCCTCTCCCGCCACACCGCTGTCGCCGTCCGCGACGGACTGATCACCGCCGTCGGCGACGACACGGACGCCCGCGCCTGGCGCGGCCCCCGCACCGAGGTCGTCGACCTCGGCGGCGCCACCCTCACCCCCGGCCTCACCGACGCCCACAGCCACCCGGTCTGGGGCCTGGAGATGGCCGAGGGCACCGACCTCTCGGCCGTCACCGACCTCGACGGGCTGCGCGCCGCGCTCCGCGCCGCCGAGCGCCGCGAGGGCTGGATCGTCGGCTTCGGCCTCGACCACAACGTCTTCGCCGGCCGCCCCATCCACCACGAGCTCATCGAGGAGGCGATCGCCGGAGCCCCCGCCTTCCTGCGCCTGTACGACGGGCACTCCGCCCTCGCGAGCGCCGCCGCGCTGCGGGCCGCGGGCATCGACGGGCCGCGCGCCTTCGACCAGCGCTCCGAGATCGTCTGCGACCCGGCGGGCCGCCCCACCGGACACCTCAACGAGCACGCCGCCATGGAGCTGATGGACCCGGTGCTGCCCGCCCGGCCGTTCGCCGAGCGCCGCGACCGGCTCGTCGAGCTGCTCGGCGCCATGGCCGCCACCGGGCTCACCGGCGCCCACGTCATGGACCTCGGCGGCCCCGACGTACCCGGCCTGCTCGCCGCCGTCGAGGAGGCCGGCGAGTTGCCCGTACGGCTGCGGCTGGCCCCCTGGTGCATGCCCGGGGCCACGGCGGAGGAGCTGGACGAGCTGGTCCGGCTCCAGGACCGGGCCGGGCGGCGCTGGCGGATCGGCGGCGTCAAGTTCTTCATGGACGGCACCGTCGAGGGCGGCACCGCCTGGCTGGAGCACGCCGACTGCCACGGCCAGGGCACCGACGCCTTCTGGCCCGACCCGGCCGCGTACGCCGCCGCCGTACGGCACCTGCACCGCGCCGGGGTCGGCACCGCCACCCACGCCATCGGCGACGCGGCCGTCCGGCACGTCCTGGACACCGTCGAGTCCCTCGGGTCCGCCCCCGGCCCCCGGCACCGCGTCGAGCACATCGAAACGGTCCCCGACTCCCAGCTGCCCCGCTTCGCGGCCCTCGGCGTCGTCGCCTCGATGCAGCCCCCGCACACCGCCTACACCCGCGCCGACCACACCGACGAGTGGTCCAAGCGCCTCGGCGAGGAGCGCGCCGACCGGGCCTGGCGCTGCCGGGACCTCCGGGACGCCGGGGCGCACCTGGCCCTGGGCTCCGACTGGCCCATCGCGCACTACGACGCCCGGCAGGTGCTGGCCACCGCCCAGGCCCCGCGCGGGGCGGCGGCGGCCAGGCCCGGCCTGACCGGCCTGATGGCCCTGGAGGGCATGACCACCCACGCGGCCTTCGCGGCGGGCGAGGAGCACCTGACGGGCCGCGTCGCCCCCGGCCACCGCGCCGACCTCACGGCCTTCGCCCTGGACCCGACGGAAGCCCCGGCCGACGAGACGGCCGAGGCTCCTGTCCGACTGACGGTGACCGGCGGGCGGATCAGCTTCCGGGCTGAGGCGTAAAGAGGGTCTCTGGACGCAGACACTCGGTGGGCCCGAGGACGCGCTTTCGAGGGCCCACCACGGTTGCGGCCTTGCGTGTGGCTCTTCGTGGCGACATACAGCGAACTGCCGCCGTTCACCAGCCACGATTGCTACTCTCCACGAACCGGCGGCACGCGAAGCTCCGGAACGTTGAGATGGCCAACCCCGGCGAGGCCAGGCTCACAGCAGAGGGTGTGGTGCACCCGCTTCGCGGAATTCGAGCCCGATCACGTTCACGGTCGTCCTCGCAGCTGTCCGGGCAGCAGCATGATGGAGGCATCGACCATGCCCTGTTCACGTCATCGAGCCTGGGCCGCAGAGCGGTCCGCATTCACCGGTGAGAGCCACACTGCCGCCGCATTGGGTACCGGGCGCGACGGGGACCTGGGGATGGATTCCCAGATTCCCGCGCAGCGGCGGCTCAGAGCGCTGTTGGCTCTCGCGGTGCTGAACTGTGGCCCTCGCGCCGCCTGGCTCTCGGAGACCTGCCTCTACGAGCTGAGCCTGTACACCTTCACGGTGTCACCACGCCGGGACGATCTGGTCCTGATCTCAAAGGCCGCTGGCAACATCGCCCATCGGCTGGTTCTGGGGAAGCACAAGTCCGATGTGCTGTGTCTGCCCGGAATGCGGCTGCTCGACGACCCGGACGAGGCCATCCGGATGATCCACCTGCCGACCGGTGCACGCGTGACGACGACCAGCCGCAGCAGGGGTACCGGAGGCGGCCCCTCCTACAACCCGCGCTCGTGGATGCGCCCGGACCAGCCGCTTACGCCACGAGAAGAGGAAGCCCTCGGCTCCCTGCCTGCCATGACTCCCGATGCCGAGGTGCTGCTCGGAGCGCTCGCCTCGCGCCTCTGGCTCCGCGACCCGATCGGAGCCTGGGCGATCGGAGGGTGGTTCAACCCGCCTCCGAGCCGAGATCGAGGCTCGGTGCGCTCACGAGGGCACTCACGTCGCCTCGACGGCAGCGGCGATCACTGGGAGCTGGAGTGGACGTCGTACCCGTACCCGGAAGATCTTGTGGCAGCGCTCACCCATCCGCGAGCAGGGCTTCGAGGCGTGAGGGCGGTCCCCGACACGGGGAGAACACAGCTCGTATACGGGACGGCTCGGCTGACGCTCATCCCTGGCCCTCTCCAGCGGAAGCCCGGCATGACCACTTCGCATATCTGGTACTGACAGGGCCGGCTCACCGCACGTGGCGCAGCCGCCTGCCGTCATGGCTGCGCACGTGTGGGCCCCCGCCGTCGAGGGCGTCGAGCAGGCGGATCGCGTAGACCTCGCTCATGCGCTCCTCGATCTCCGCCGGAGTGAGCCAGCCGACTGCCGTCGACTCGGCCGAGGTGCGCTCGCTGCCGCCCGAGGGCTTGCAGCGGAAGACCAACGCGACGATTCCACGGGAGGTGTTCTTGTAGACGCCGGTCAGTTCGTCGACCTCGACATGGATGCCGGTCTCTTCCCAGACCTCGCGGATCACGCCCTCTTCCGGCGACTCGGACAGTTCGAGCACCCCGCCCGGCGGTTCCCACGTTTTGTTGTCCGCCCGGCGGATCGCGAGGACTCGGCCGTCCTCGCGCACGACGGCTCCGGCCACGGACACGGAGTGCAGCGGCGTTGACCCGGCTTCCTGAGGGCTGTTACTCATGTGCAGGAGCTTACGAGGGTGAGGAGGACCGTGGAGAATTCCGCAGGTGCCGGCCGGGCCGTGCCCCGGTACGTGCAGATCGCCGACGAGATCGTGCAACACATCCGGGCCGGCGTGCTGAAGCCCGGCGACATGGTGCCGAGCGAGTCCGAACTCGTGGAGCGGTACGGGGTTTCGGGCGGCACGATCCGTAAGGCGATGGTGGAGGTCCGTGCGAGCGGCCTGGTCCACACGCGCCACGGCAAGGGATCGTTCGTGAAGGACCGGCCGCCGGTGAGATCGCGGTCGTCGGACAGGTTCCGGGCATCGCACCGGCGTGGTGGCAGGGCTGCCTACCTGGCCGAGTCGGAGCAGGCCGGGGCGACGGCGAAGGTCAGCGTGCTCTTCGTCGGCCCGGTGGCGGCACCCGATGAGGTCGCCGAGAGGCTCGGGGTGGAGTCCGGAAGTCAGGTGCTGGCCCGTCGGCGGTTGTACTTCCGCAACGGAGTGCCGGTGGAGACGGCGACGTCCTACCTTCCTTGGGATGTGGTGAGGGACATCCCCGAGCTGTTCGCCGAGAATCCCGGCCCCGGCGGCATCTACGCCCGCCTCGAAGACGCGGGGCACGCGTTCGCCGAGTTCGTCGAAACGCTCCAGGCCAGGTCGGCGGCGAGAGCCGAAGCCTCAGAGCTGGGTCTCGGCTCCGGGGCACCCGTGATCCACCTCGTGAGGGAGGCGATCACGAGTACGGGACGGGTGGTGGAGGTCTGCGACACCCTCATGGCGGCTGACCAGTTCGTTCTCAGCTATCGCATTCCGGCTGTGGACTGAAGGGCCACCACAACGCGCCGCTGCCCACCGCATGCTCACTCCTGCGGTGGGTTGACTCAAGTGGGCGGGCCGGGCACTCTTCGAGAACTCACTCATATACATGAGTGAAGGACTTCATCCTCTGTAGAGGAGTGTGCTCGTGACTCGTCAGGACGCCGACGTCGTTCAAGATGGGGCCTGCCCGCATGACCCTGCGGGTGTCCCGGGACTCTGGACGCACCTGGGGACCGTTCATCACCGTTTCCGAAGACGTCGCCTTCGACCCTCTCGGGAACCCCGGCCGCTATCCCGCCTGCGCCTGCCCCCGCTGCCGTCATTCGAGCTGTACGGCCTCCCTGCGGCTGCCCCTTCGCTTACTGGACGCTGCCGTGACACGGCTCCGCGACCCGGCTCTCGACCAGACGGTGTACTGCTCCTTGGACGCGCACCCGCACGGACACCACTTCGCCGCCCTTGAGTCCCTGGACGTCCGCTCGGCCCTCTGGGCCCGTTGGGCGGGGGCGGGGGCGGAGGCCGACCTGGTCGAACTTCGGGACTGCACCACGCGAGGGCGTTCTCCGGAGCGCGAGGCGTGTGCGCTCTTCGCCGGTCATCCCGGCCCGCACCTCCCCGACCGATCGCGATGACGACAGGGTCTCCGAGGTGGGGAGCCGTCCCGCCAGGCGGTGTGAGCCGGCGATCTCGCCCCTGCTTCCAGAGGCGAGAGCTTTCAGTTACCGGAGCTGACCCGCTGCCCCTGCCCGGTCTCCGCCGACACGGCACGGCCCGCCGCCGGTCCCCCCTGCGCGACCGGGAAGGCCGGCTCGACCAGCTTCGGGAGGTGGTGGGGGCGGGAGCCGTACCAGAGGTAGGAGACGGTGAAGCCGAAGGCCAGGCAGATCATGCCGCCGACCGCGTCCATCCAGAAGTGGTTGGCGGTGGCCACGATGACGACCAGGGTCGCCGTCGGGTAGAGCAGGCCGAGGATCCGCGCCCAGGGCGCCTTCGCCAGCAGGAAGATGGTGACGCCGCACCACAGCGACCAGCCGATGTGCATCGACGGCATCGCCGCGTACTGGTTCGACATGTGCTTGAGGTTGCCCGAGGCCATCGAGCCCCAGGTCTCGTGGACCAGCACCGTGTCGATGAAGTTCTGGCCGTTCATCAGGCGCGGCGGGGCCAGCGGGTACAGGTAGTAGCCGACCAGGGCGACGCCGGTGGTGGCGAACAGGACGGTGCGGAACGCCGCGTAACGGCCCGGCTGCCAGCGGTACAGCCACACGAGCACGCCGATCGTCACGACGAAGTGCAGCGTGGCGTAGTAGTAGTTCATGCCCACGATCAGCCAGGTCACCGAGTTCACGGCGTGGTTGACGGTGTGCTCGAAGGCGAGCCCGAGGGAGTGCTCGGTCTGCCAGATCCAGTCGGCGTTCTTGAGCGCCTGGGCCTTCTGCTCCGGCACCGCGTTGCGGATCAGGGAGTAGGTCCAGTAGCTGATCGCGATGAGCGCGATCTCGAACCAGATCGTGGGCCGGCGCGGTGTCCGCGCGCGCAGGCGCGCCAGTCGGCCGCCTGTCACGATGGGTGACGACGGGGTCGTCCGGTCTTCCAAACTCTTCACGGTCGTTTCACCCATGGGAGAAGAGTCTGCCAGATCCCGTTCCACCGACCGATCATCCCTCGGTCGGAGACGGGGCGCACCCGCTCCGACCCAGGACGGACCTCAGTCCCGTACGGGAGCCGAGGCCGTTGAACCGCGAACGACCAGCTCCGGCATGAAGACGAACTCGCTGTGCGGGGCCGGGGTGCCGCCGATCTCCTCCAGGAGCGCCCGCACCGCCGCCTGCCCCATCGCCTGCACGGGCTGGCGGATGGTGGTCAGCGGCGGATCGGTGAACGCTATGAGCGGGGAGTCGTCGAAGCCGACCACGGACACGTCCTTCGGCACCTGGAGCCCCTGCTGCCGGGCGGCCCGGATGGCGCCCAGCGCCATCATGTCGCTGGCGCAGACGACGGCGGTGCAGCCCCGGGCGATCAGCGCCGAGGCCGCCGCCTGGCCGCCCTCCAGGGTGTAGAGGGAGTGCTGGATGAGGTCCTCGGACTCCTCGGGGGTCAGCCCGAAGCGTTCCTGCATCCCCTTGCGGAAGCCCTCGATCTTGCGCAGCACCGGCACGAAGCGCTTGGGCCCGACGGCCAGCCCGATCCGGGTGTGCCCGAGCGCGGCGAGGTGGGTCACCGCGAGGACCATGGCCGCCCGGTCGTCGGGGGAGACGAAGGGGGCCTGGATCCTGGGCGAGAAGCCGTTGATGAGGACGTACGGGACGCCCTTGCCGCGGAGCTGGTCGTAGCGGGTGGTGTCGGCCGTGGTGTCGGCGTGCAGCCCGGAGACGAAGATGACGCCGGCCACCCCGCGCTCCACCAGCATGTCGGTGAGCTCGTCCTCCGTGGACCCGCCGGGGGTCTGGGTGGCGAGCACCGGGGTGTATCCCTGCCGGGTGAGGGCCTGCCCGATGACCTGCGCGAGCGCGGGGAAGATCGGGTTGTCCAGCTCGGGGGTTATCAGGCCGACGAGTCCGGCGCTGCGCTGGCGCAGGCGTACGGGGCGCTCGTAGCCGAGCACGTCGAGTGCGGCGAGCACGGATTCGCGGGTGGCCGCGGCCACACCGGGCTTGCCGTTGAGCACGCGGCTGACTGTGGCCTCACTGACCCCCGCCTGGGCTGCGATGTCGGAGAGCCGCGCGGTCATGGGAGTGGACTGTACCGCCCGCCCGTCGGATTGCCCACACAGCTCGGGTTCCGGCCGCCCGCGACCGCCCGGCGCCGGGCTTTCGCAAGTTCTTGCAAGCGGGGAAGGGGCTCCGGGGCTGTCAAGCGGCCTGTCGGCAACCTTCAGGACACGCAAATGTAACGATCGCCGGGTCTTGCAGAAAGTTCCCGCAAGGTCTTTCGGCTCGTTTTCATCCCTGTTACGTTCCTGGCAACCCGGGGCGCCGCGAGGGAGCGGTCGCATGAGGAGGCTTTCCGGACCCTCGAACCATCCGGGATCAGTTGAAGGAGTTCACATGCGGCGTGGCATAGCGGCCACCGCGCTGGTCGCGGCCCTGGGTGTGTCCCTGGCGGCGTGCGGAAGCGGCGACGGTTCCACCGGCGGCGGCTCGAACGGCTCGGGCGAGCTGTCGGGCACCGTCACCTGGTGGGACACCTCCACCGTCGGTTCCGAGGACAAGGTCTTCAAGAAGCTCGCCGAGGACTTCACGAAGAAGCACCCCAAGGTCACGGTCAAGTACGTGAACGTGCCCTTCGGCGACGCCCAGAACAAGTTCAAGAACGCCGCCCAGTCCGGCTCCGGCGCCCCCGACGTGATCCGCTCCGAGGTCGCCTGGACCCCGGACTTCGCCAGCCTCGGCTACCTCGCCCCGCTGGACGGCACCCCGGCCCTGAAGGACCAGGACGACTTCCTCAAGCAGGCCGCCGCCTCCACCAAGTACGACGGCAAGACCTACGCCGTCCCGCAGGTCATCGACTCCATGGGCGTCTTCTACAACAAGAAGATCTTCAAGGAGGCCGGCGTCGAGGTCCCCAAGACCGTCGACGAGCTGAAGGCCGTCTCCAACAAGATCAAGCAGAAGACCGGCAAGACCGGCCTCTACCTGCGCGGCGACGACGCCTACTGGTTCCTCTCCTTCCTTTACGGAGAGGGCGGCGACATGGTCAACGCCGACACCAAGACCGTCACGATCGACAACGCGGCCGGCGTCAAGGCGTTCAAGACCGTCCGGGACCTCGTCGACTCGGGCGCCGCCAAGACCGACGCCACCGACGGCTGGAACAACATGCAGACGGCCTTCAAGGACGGCCAGGTCGCCATGATGATCAACGGCCCTTGGGCCGTCACCGACACGTACGCCGGCAAGGAGTTCGCCGACAAGGCCAACCTGGGCATCGCCCCGGTCCCGGCCGGCTCCGCCGGACAGGGCGCCCCGCAGGGCGGCCACAACCTCGCCGTCTACGCGGGCTCCAAGAACCTCGACGCCTCCTACGCCTTCGTCGAGTACATGAGCTCGCCCGAGGCGCAGGCCCGCGTCGCCAAGGAGCTCAGCCTGCTCCCGACCCGCACCTCGGTCTACGGCAAGAGCGACGTGGCGATGAACGAGCAGATCAAGTTCTTCAAGCCGGTCGTCGACAAGGCCGTCGAGCGCCCCTGGATCCCCGAGGGCGGCAGCCTCTTCGCGCCGCTGGTCACCGAGTACACCAAGGTCATCACCGACCAGGCCACCCCGGAGCAGGCGGCCAAGACCGCGGGCGAGTCCTACCGCAAGCTCCTGAAGGACTGGAAGTAACGAGGAAGCGGGAAGGAAGGCGGACCGGCTGATGGCTGTGGACACCAGCAGCCAGTCGGTGGCGAAGGCCGCGGGCGACGACGCCCGCGGCCCGCGCCGCGGAACTGGCAAGGGGCAGGGGGCTGCGCGGCGATCGCTCGCCACGCACTGGTACGCCTGGGCGATGGTCGCCCCGGTGGTGATCGTGATCGGCGTGATCATCGGCTATCCGCTGGTCCGCGGCGTGTGGCTGTCGCTCACCGACGCCAACGAGCGCAACGTCGAGCGCTCCATCGGCGTCAACCACATCCCCGCGACCTACGAGTTCGTGGGTGTGGACAACTACGTCGACGCGCTCACCGGGAGCCAGTTCCTCGCCACCCTGGGCTGGACCCTGGTGTGGACGGTCTCCTGCGTCTCGGTGACCTTCGCCCTCGGCCTCGGCCTCGCCAACCTGCTCAACCGCCGGATCGCCGGCCGCTCCGTCTACCGGATGCTGCTGATCCTGCCCTGGGCCGTGCCCGGCTTCGTCTCCGTCTTCGCCTGGCGCTTCCTCTACAACGAGGACAACGGCCTGCTCAACAAGCTCCTCGCGGGCGGCGGCATCGACGCCGTCCCGTGGCTGAACGACCCGACCTGGGCCAAGTTCTCGGTCATCGCCGTCAACGTCTGGCTCGGCGTCCCCTTCATGATGGTCGCCCTCCTCGGCGGGCTCCAGTCCATCCCCGGCGAGCTCTACGAGGCCGCCGAGATGGACGGCGCCGGCGCCCTCCAGCGCTTCCGGCACATCACGATGCCCGGACTGCGGTCGGTCTCCACGACGGTGGTGCTGCTCTCCACCATCTGGACCTTCAACATGTTCCCGGTGATCTTCCTGCTCACCCGGGGCGGACCCGGCGAGGCCACCCAGATCCTGGTGACCCAGGCGTACAAGTTCTCCTTCGAGATCAGCCCGCGCGACTACGCGCAGTCCTCCACCTGGGGCGTGCTGATCCTGATCCTCCTGATGGTCTTCGCCGCGGTCTACCGGCGAGTCCTCCGCAAGCAGGGAGAAGTCTGGTGACCACGACCACCCCCGCCGCCACCGCCGCCACGGCCGAGGCCCCCGCCGCCAAGGCCCCCGCGAACGCGCCGCGCCGCGGCCGCCGTTCGCCGCTCAGCTCGACCGCGCTCCACCTCGCCCTGATCGCGGCCTCCGTGATCGCCGTCTTCCCGGTGCTGTGGGTGCTGCTGACCTCGCTCAAGCCCGCGAAGTTCGCGACCACCACCGACTTCTTCAAGCAGACGACGTTCGAGAACTACACGAACCTGCTGAACGACACCCCGTTCCTCACCTGGTTCGGGAACTCGCTGCTCGTCGCCGCCCTCACCACCGTGCTCGGCGTCTTCGTCTCCTCCACCACCGGCTACGCCGTCAGCCGCTTCCGCTTCCCCGGCAAGCGCGGGCTGATGTGGACGCTGCTGATCACCCAGATGTTCCCGGTCGCCGTCCTCATCGTGCCGATCTACAACATCATGGCCTCGATGGGCCTGCTCAACAGCCCGACCGGCCTCGTCGTCACCTATCTGACGATCGCCGTGCCGTTCTGCGCCTGGATGATGAAGGGCTTCTTCGACACCATCCCGCGCGAGATCGACGAGTCGGGATACGTCGACGGCCTCACCCCCTTCGGCACCTTCTGGCGGCTCATCCTGCCGCTCGCCAAGCCGGGCATCGCGGTCACCGCCTTCTACTCGTTCATCACCGCCTGGAGCGAGGTCGCCTACGCCTCCGCTTTCATGGTCGGCGACGAGAACCTGACCCTCGCCGGCGGACTCCAGAAGTTCGTCAACCAGTACGGCGCCCAGTGGGGCCCGATGTCCGCGGCCTCCGTGCTCATCGCGATCCCCGCCGCCCTGGTGTTCCTCGTCGCCCAGCGCCACCTGGTGACCGGCATGTCCGCCGGCGCCGTCAAGGGCTGAGCCGGACACCGCGCCGGCCCCTCACGACTCCGACTCAAGGAAGACATGACCCAGCATCTCGCCCCTCCCGCCGACGCCGCACCCACCACCGGCACGCAGTCGGGCTGGTGGAGAGACGCGGTGATCTACCAGGTCTATCCGCGCAGCTTCGCCGACGGAAACGGCGACGGCATGGGCGACCTGGAGGGCGTACGCGGCCGGCTGCCGTATCTGAAGGAGCTCGGCGTCGACGCCGTCTGGCTCTCGCCCTTCTACGCCTCCCCGCAGGCCGACGCCGGCTACGACGTCGCCGACTACCGGGCCATCGACCCCATGTTCGGCACCCTCCACGACGCCGACGCCCTCATCCGCGAGGCGCACGCGCTGGACCTGCGGATCATCGTGGACCTCGTCCCCAACCACTCCTCCGACCGGCACGAGTGGTTCCAGCGCGCCCTGCGCGAGGGCCCAGGCTCCCCGCTGCGCGAGCGCTACCACTTCCGCCCCGGCCGGGGCGAGGACGGCGAACTCCCGCCCAACGACTGGGAGTCCATCTTCGGCGGCCCCGCCTGGACCCGCACCGAGAACCCCGACGGCACCCTCGGCGACTGGTACCTCCACCTCTTCGCCGCCGAGCAGCCCGACTTCAACTGGGACCACCCGGCCGTCCACGACGAGTTCCGCTCCATCCTGCGCTTCTGGCTCGACATGGGCGTCGACGGCTTCCGCGTCGACGTCGCCCACGGCCTCGTCAAGGCCCCCGGCCTGCCCGACATCGGCAGCCACGACCAGCTCAAGCTGCTCGGCAACGACGTCATGCCCTTCTTCGACCAGGACGGCGTCCACGAGATCTACCGCTCCTGGCGCAAGGTCCTCGCGGAGTACGACGGGGAGCGCGTCCTCGTGGCCGAAGCCTGGACCCCGACCGTCGAGCGCACCGCCCACTACGTGCGCCCCGACGAGATGCACCAGGCGTTCAACTTCCAGTACCTGGGCACCCACTGGGACGCCGCCGAGCTGCGGCAGGTCATCGACGCCTCGCTCGCCGCGATGATCCCCGTCGGCGCCCCCACCACCTGGGTGCTGTCCAACCACGACGTCACCCGGCACGCCACCCGCTTCGCCAACCCGCCGGGCCTCGGCACCCAGCTGCGCACCCCCGGCGACCGGGAGCTCGGGCTGCGCCGGGCCCGCGCGGCCACCCTGCTGATGCTGGCGCTGCCCGGCTCCGCCTACGTCTACCAGGGCGAGGAGCTCGGCCTGCCCGACGTCACCGACCTGCCCGACGAGGTCCGCCAGGACCCGTCCTTCTTCCGGGCCACCGGCCAGGACGGCTTCCGCGACGGCTGCCGGGTGCCGATCCCGTGGACCGTCGAGGGCTCCTCGTACGGCTTCGGGGCCGGCGGCTCCTGGCTGCCGCAGCCCGCCGCCTGGGGCGCGCTCAGCGTCGAGGCGCAGACCGGCGCCCCCGGCTCCACCCTGGAGCTGTACCGCGAGGCGCTGGCCGTGCGCCGCGCCCGGCCCGGACTCGGTGCGGGCGAGGCCGTCGAGTGGCTGGAGGCGCCCGAGGGGGTGCTGGCCTTCCGCCGCGACGGCTTCGTCTGCACCGCCAACACCACCGGCCGGGCCATCTCCGTCCCGCTGCCCGGCCGGTTCCTCCTCTCCAACGAGCCCGTCTCCCCCGGGGAGGGCGTGGTGGAGCTGCCCGCCGACACCACCGTCTGGTGGGCGGTGTGACGGTCCCTCCGCCCCGGGGCGCCGGCAACGGCGCCCCGCGGCTCACGGACATCGCCGCCCAGTCCGGGGTGAGCGAGGCCACCGTCAGCCGCGTCCTCAACGGCAAGGCGGGGGTGGCCGGCGCGACCCGGCACAAGGTGCTCGCCGCGCTCGACGTGCTGGGCTACGAGCGTCCCGTACGGCTGAAACGGCGCAGCGCGGGCCTGATCGGCCTGGTCGTGCCCGAGCTGACCAACCCCATCTTCCCGGCGTTCGCGCAGGTCGTGGAGCAGGTCCTGGCCGGGTACGGCTACACGCCGGTGCTCTGCACCCAGATGCCCGGCGGGGCCACCGAGGACGAGCTGGTCGAGCAGCTCGTGGAGCGCGGGGTGGCGGGCATCGTCTTCCTGTCCGGGCTGCACGCGGACGCCACCGCCGACCCGGCCCGCTACACCCGGCTGGCCGCGCGGGGTGTGCCGTTCGTCCTCATCAACGGCTTCAACGAGCACATCGACGCCAATTTCGTCTCGCCCGACGACCGGGCCGCCGCCAGGATGGCCGTACGGCACCTGGTCGAGCTCGGCCACGAGCGGATCGGCCTCGCCATCGGCCCGACCCGCTACGTGCCCTCCCGGCGCAAGGCGGAGGGCTTCGCGGCCGAGCTGCGCGAACAGCTCGGCGTCGAACGGGCCGAGGCCGAACGCTTCGTGCGGCCCACCCTGTTCGGCGTCGAAGGCGGGCACGCCGCCGCCGACCTGCTGCTCGCCGAGGGCTGTACGGGCATCGTGTGCGGCTCGGACCTGATGGCCCTCGGGGTGGTCAGGGCGGCCCGCGCCCGGGGGCTCGACGTGCCCAGGGACGTGTCCGTGGTGGGCTTCGACGACTCCCCGCTCATCGCGTTCACCGACCCGCCGCTGACCACCGTGCGCCAGCCGGTGCAGGCGATGGCGACGGCGGCGGTCGGCGCGCTCTTGGAGGAGATCGAGGGAAACCCGGTGCAGCGCACGGAGTTCGTGTTCCAGCCGGAGCTCGTCGTGCGCGGCTCCACCGCGCAGGCGCCGCAGCCGCAGCAGCGGCCGCTCGCGTAACTCCTCGCGCACTCCCTCGCCTTGCGGTGTCCGGAAGGGTTGACCGCACGCCTGTACGCCCCTACGGTCGCGGCTGAAAACAGTTGCTGTCAGTTTCGGCAACTTCTTGCGAACCCGCTCTTGCGACAGGGACGTCGTACAGGAGGAAACATGGCAAGAAAGACCGTGGCCGCTGCACTCGCCCTCGTGGCGGGAGCCGCTGTGGCCGTCACGGGCACCCCGGTGGCCGAGGCCGCGGCCCCCGGGGCCAAGGACGTCACCGCGGTGATGTTCGAGTGGAACTTCGCCTCGGTGGCCCGGGCCTGCACCGACCAGCTGGGCCCCGCGGGCTACGGCTACGTGCAGGTCTCCCCGCCCCAGGAACGCATCCAGGGCCCGGCGTGGTGGACCGCCTACCAGCCCGTCAGCTACAAGATCGCCGGTCCGCTCGGCGACCGCACCGCCTTCAGGAACATGGTCGACACCTGCCACGCGGCAGGGGTGAAGGTCGTCGCCGACTCGGTGATCAACCACATGGCCAACGCCTCCGGCACCGGGACCGGCGGCACGAGCTTCTCCAAGTACGACTACCCGGGCCTCTACTCGGGCGCCGACATGGACGACTGCCGCGCCACCATCTCGAACTACCAGGACCGGGCCAACGTCCAGAACTGCGAACTCGTCGGCCTGCCCGACCTGGACACCGGCGAGGACTGGGTGCGCGGCCGGATCGCCGGCTACCTCAACGACCTGCTCTCGCTCGGCGTCGACGGCTTCCGCATCGACGCCGCCAAGCACATGCCGGCTGCCGACCTCGCCAACATCAAGTCCCGCCTGACGAATCCTTCCGTCTACTGGAAGCAGGAGGCCATCTACGGCGCCGGAGAGGCCGTCTCGCCCGGCGAGTACCTCGGCAACGGCGACGTCCAGGAGTTCCGCTACGCCCGCGACCTCAAGCGGGTCTTCCAGGGCGAGAAGCTCGCCTACCTCAAGAACTTCGGCGAGGCGTGGGGCTACATGCCCTCCGGCCAGTCCGGGGTCTTCGTCGACAACCACGACACCGAGCGCGGCGGCGACACCCTCAGCTACAAGAACGGCGCCGACTACACCCTCGCCTCCGTCTTCATGCTGGCCTGGCCCTACGGCTCCCCGGACGTCCACTCCGGCTACGAGTGGACCAACAAGGACGCGGGCGCCCCCAACGGCAACCAGGTCAACGCCTGCTACAGCGACGGCTGGAAGTGCCAGCACGCCTGGCGCGAAATAGCGTCCATGGTCGGCTTCCGCAACACCGCGCGCGGCCAGGCCGTCACCGACTGGTGGGACAACGGCGGCAACGCCATCGCCTTCGGCCGAGGCGCCAAGGCGTACGTGGCCATCAACCACGAGGGCTCCGCGCTCAGCCGCACCTTCCAGACCTCGCTGCCCGCCGGCTCCTACTGCGACGTGCAGACCAACACCCCGGTGACCGTGAACACGGCCGGGCAGTTCACCGCCACCCTCGGCGCCAACACCGCGCTCGCCCTGCACACCGGCGCCACCGGCTGCGGCGGCGGCCCGACCCAGCCCGCCACCGCCGGCGCCGACTTCAACGTCACCGCCACCACCAGCGTCGGCCAGGACATCTACGTCACCGGCAACCGCCCCGAGCTCGGCAACTGGGCCCCCGCCGCCGCCGTCAAGCTCGACCCGGCCGCCTACCCCGTCTGGAAGCTGGCCGCCACCCTGCCCGCGGGCACCGCCTTCGAGTACAAGTACCTCCGCAAGGACGCCGCCGGGAACGTCACCTGGGAATCCGGCGCCAACCGCACCGCGACCGTCCCCGCCGCCGGCCGGACCGTCCTGAACGACACCTTCCGCATCTGACCCGCCCCGCACCCCAGGGCCGCCCCCACCGGGGCGGCCCCCCTTCCCGTACCCCTGGGAGCACCCTCGTGACACGCAAGAGAACGGCGGTCGTCGTGGCCGCCGCCCTGTGCGCGGCCCTCGTGCCCGTCCTGCCCGCGGCGGCCGCGCCGCGCCCGCCCGCCCCGCCCTCCGACCGAGCGCTCGCCGCCACCCCGGCCCGCCACGACCTCACCCGCGAGCAGTTCTACTTCGTGCTGCCCGACCGCTTCGCCAACGGCGACCCCGCCAACGACCGCGGCGGGCTCACCGGCAGCCGCGAGCGCACCGGCTTCGACCCCACCGACAAGGGCTTCTACCAGGGCGGCGACCTCAAGGGCCTCACCCAGCGGCTCGACTACATCAAGGGCCTCGGCACCACCGCCATCTGGATGGCGCCCATCTTCAAGAACCGTCCCGTGCAGGGCACCGGCAAGGACGCCAGCGCCGGCTACCACGGCTACTGGATCACCGACTTCACCCAGGTCGACCCGCACTTCGGCACCAACGACGACCTGAAGAAGCTCATCGCCGCCGCCCACGCCAAGGGCATGAAGGTCTTCTTCGACGTCATCACCAACCACACCGCCGACACCGTCGACTACGCCGAGAAGAAGTACGGCTACCGCCCCAAGGGCGCCTACCCCTACCTCGACAGGGACGGCCGCCCCTTCGACGACCGGACCGACCGGGCCGCCCTCGCGAGGACCGACGCGGACTCCTTCCCGTACACCCCCGTCGTCCGCCCCGGCGACGAGGCCGTCAAGGTCCCCGCGTGGCTCAACGACCCGGCGATGTACCACAACCGAGGCGACTCCACCTGGGCCGGCGAGTCCGCCGAGTACGGCGACTTCGTCGGCCTCGACGACCTGTGGACCGAGCGCCCCGAGGTCGTCGAGGGCATGAAGCGGATCTACGAGACCTGGGTCCGCGACTTCGACATCGACGGCTTCCGCATCGACACCGTCAAACACGTCGACCTCGACTTCTGGACCCAGTGGGCCACCGCCCTCGACGCGTACGCCAAGAAGCGGGGCCGCGAGGACTTCTTCATGTTCGGCGAGGTCTACTCCGCCGACCCCACGGTCACCGCCCCCTACGTCACCCGCGGCCGGCTCGACGCCACCCTCGACTTCCCCTTCCAGGACGCCGCCCGCGCCTACGCCTCCCAGGGCGCCGGCGCCGACCGGCTCGCCAAGGTCTTCGCCGAGGACTACCGCTACACCACCGACAAGGCCAACGCCTACGAGCAGGTCACCTTCCTCGGCAACCACGACATGGGCCGCATCGGGACCTTCCTCAAGCAGGACCACCCCGACGCCTCCGACGCCGAACTCCTCAAGCGGGCCCGCCTCGCCAACGAGCTGATGTTCCTCGGCCGCGGCAACCCGGTGATCTACTACGGCGACGAGCAGGGCTTCACCGGCGCGGGCGGCGACAAGGACTCCCGCCAGACCCTCTTCGCCTCGAAGACCGCCGACTACCTCGACGACGACCAGCTCGGCACCGACCGCACCCACGCCTCCGACGCGTACGACACCGGGCACCCGATCTACCGCTCCATCGCAGCCCTGTCGAAGCTCACCAAGGACCACCCGGCGCTGCGCGACGGCGTCCAGCGCGAGCGGTACGCCGAGGGCTCCGTCTACGCCTTCACCCGCACCGACGCCCGGGACAAGGTCGAGTACCTCGTCGCCGCCAACAGCGCGACCGAGCCGAAGACCGTCACGGTCCCCGTCGACTCGGCCGCCTTCCGCCTCCTGTACGGGGGCGAGGGCGCCGCCCGCGCCGAGGGCGGCAAGGTGACCGTCACCGTCCCCGCGCTGTCCTCCGTCGTCCTGCGGGCCGACCGCCCGCTGCCCGCCCCCGCCACCGCCCCGGCGCTCACCCTCAAGGCCCCCGCCACCGGCGCCACCGGCACCGTCGAGCTCACCGCCGACGTCACCGGCGGCGGCCTCGACCGGGTCGTCTTCGCCGCCCAGGTCGGCGACGGGCGCTGGCAGACCCTCGGCACCGCCGACCACGCCCCCTACAAGGTCACCCAGCACGTCACCGCCCCCGCCGGCACCGCCCTGCGCTACAAGGCCGTCGCCGTCGACTCCGCGGGCCGCACCGCGAGCGCCCTCGCCGCCTCCACCGCCGGGCAGGCCCCGCCGCCCGAGAAGCCCGTCGCCGTCGACCGCACCTGGGCCGTCGTGCACTACCAGCGCCCGGACGGGGACTACGACGGCTGGACGCTGAAGGCCGCGGGCCAGGAGGCCGCCTTCACCGGCCGCGACAGCCACGGCGCCTTCGCCTGGGTCCGCGTCCCCGAAGGCGCCGCCACCGTCCCGTACACCGTCGAGAAGGACGGCACCGCCGACGGCCCGCAGCGCACCGTCACCCTCGCCCGCACCGGCGAGGTCTGGATCACCCAGGGCTCCGACGGCCAGTCCGACACCGCCCCCGCCACGCCGCCGCAGGACAAGAAGAAGGCCGTCGTCCACTACCAGCGCGCCGACGGCGACTACACCGGCTGGGGCCTGCACACCTGGACCGGCGCCGCCGAGCCCACCGACTGGTCCAGGCCGCTCATGCCGGCCCGCTTCGACGCGTACGGCGCCGTCTACGAGGTCCCGCTCACCGACGGCGCGGCCTCCCTCTCGTACATCCTGCACAAGGGCGACCAGAAGGACCTGCCCACCGACCAGTCCCTCGACCTCGCCACCTACGGCAACGAGGTCTGGCTGCTCGCCGGGCAGCCGAAGTACCTCCTGCCGCAGACCGGCGGCACCCCCTCCCTCGACCTCGGCAAGGCCGAGGCCCAGTGGATCGACCGCACCACCGTCGTCTGGAAGGTGAAGGCCACCGACGCCACCAGCCAGCAGCTCGTGTACGCGCCCGGCGGCGGCATCACCGTCACCGACGGCGCCCTCAGCTCCGAGGGCCAGTGGCTCCGGCTGAACCCGGGTACCCTCACCGACGCGCAGAAGGCGAGGTTCCCGCACCTCAAGGACTACCCGGCCTTCACGCTCGACCCGCGCGACGCCGACCGCGTCCGCGCCTCCCTGCGCGGCCAGCTCCTCGCCACCCAGCGCGCCGCTGGGGGCACCTCCCAGGCCGGAGGCTCTGGGGGAGGAGCGCTGCTCGCCGCCACCGGCGTGCAGACGGCGGGCGTCCTCGACGACCTGTACGCCCCTGCGGCGACCAAGGCCGCCCTCGGCCCGGTCTTCCGCTCCGGCCGCCCCACCCTGTCCGTGTGGGCCCCCACCGCCCAGTCCGTCGCCCTCGAACTCGACGGGAAGACCGTCCCCATGCGCCGCGACGAGGCGAGCGGCGTCTGGTCCGTCACCGGCCCGAAGTCCTGGACCGGCAAGCCCTACCGGTACGTCGTCGAGGTCTGGGCCCCCAGCGTCCGGAAGCTCGTCGTCAACAAGGTCACCGACCCCTACGCGACCGCCCTCACCACCGACTCCGCCCGCTCCCTCGTCGTCGACCTCACCGACCCGGCCCTCGCCCCCAAGGGCTGGCGGAACCTGAAGAAGCCCTCCGCCGTGCCGCTGCGCGACGCCCGCATCCAGGAACTCCACATCCGGGACTTCTCCGTCGCCGACCCCACCGTCCCCGCCGCCCACCGCGGCACCTACCTCGCCTTCGGCGACACCGGCAGCAAGGGCGCCCGCCACCTCAGGGACCTCGCCGCCTCCGGCACGAACTACGTCCACCTCCTGCCCGCCTTCGACATCGGCACCATCCCCGAGAGGAAGTCCGGACAGACCGCGCCCGCCTGCGACCTGAAGGTCTACGCCCCCGACTCCGAGGAGCAGCAGTCCTGCGTCGCCGCCGCCGCGGCCAAGGACGCCTACAACTGGGGCTACGACCCGCTGCACTACACCGTGCCGGAGGGCTCGTACGCCACCGACCCCGAAGGCACCCGCCGCACCGTCGAGTTCCGCTCGATGGTCCGGTCCCTCAACGGCAGCGGCCTGCGCACCGTCATGGACGTCGTCTACAACCACACCGTCGCCGCCGGACAGTCCGACAAGTCCGTCCTCGACCGCATCGTGCCCGGCTACTACCAGCGCCTCCAGGCCGACGGCTCCGTCGCCACCTCCACCTGCTGCGCCAACACCGCGCCCGAGAACGCCATGATGGGCAAGCTCGTCGTCGACTCGGTCGTCACCTGGGCCAGGGACTACAAGGTCGACGGCTTCCGCTTCGACCTCATGGGCCACCACCCCAAGGCCAACATCCTCGCCGTCCGCGAGGCCCTCGACGGCCTGACCGTCGCCAAGGACGGCGTCGACGGCAAGGCGATCGTCCTCTACGGCGAGGGCTGGAACTTCGGCGAGATCGCCGACGACGCCCGCTTCGTCCAGGCCACCCAGAAGAACATGGCCGGCACCGGCGTCGCCACCTTCTCCGACCGGTCCCGCGACGCCGTCCGCGGCGGCGGCCCCTTCGACGAGGACCCCGGCGTCCAGGGCTTCGCCAGCGGCCTGTTCACCGACCCCAACACGTCCCCCGCCAACGGCACCCCCGCCGAACAGAAGGCCCGCCTCCTCCACTACCAGGACCTGATCAAGGTCGGCCTCAGCGGCAACCTGGCCGCCTACACCTTCACCGACACCTCCGGGCGTACGGTCAAGGGCGCGGACGTCGACTACAACGGCTCCCCGGCCGGTTACGCCGCCGCCCCCGGCGACGCCCTCGCCTACGCCGACGCCCACGACAACGAGACCCTCTACGACGCCCTCGCCTTCAAGCTGCCGGCCGCCACCACCGCGGCCGACCGGGCCAGGACGCAGGTCCTCGCCATGGCGACGGCCACCCTCTCCCAGGGCCCCTCGCTCTCCCAGGCGGGCACCGACCTGCTCCGCTCCAAGTCCCTCGACCGCAACTCCTACGACAGCGGCGACTGGTTCAACGCGATCCACTGGGACTGCCGCGACGGCAACGGCTTCGGCCGGGGCCTGCCGCCCGCCGCCGACAACCGCTCCAAGTGGGGCGCGGCGAAGCCGCTCCTGACGAACCCGACGCTCACCCCGGGCTGCGCCGAGATCGACGGGGCGTCCGCCGCCTTCCGGGACCTCCAGCGGATCCGCGCCACCGAGCCGGTCTTCTCCCTCGACTCGGCCGCGCGCGTCCAGGAGGCCCTGTCCTTCCCGCTCTCGGGCCGCGACGAGACCCCGGGTGTCGTCACCATGCGCCTCGGCGGCCTGGTCGTCGTCTTCAACGCGACCCCGCGCGCCCAGGAGCAGACCGTCGGCGCCCTGGCCGGGCGGGCGTACCGCCTGCACCCGGTCCAGGCGAAGGGCGCCGACCGGGTGGCCGCCTCGGCCGCGTACGACCGGGGCACGGGCACCTTCACGGTCCCGGCCCGCACGGTCGCGGTCTACACGGCCGGCTGACGCCCGACGCGAAAGCGGGCCCGCCCTCCGGGGCGGGCCCGCGACGGGCCGCGCGTACGGCTGTGGCCAGGGCTGCGGCTACGGCTGCGGCTGCGGCTGCGGCTGCGGCTGCGGCGCGAGGGCGAGCAGCCGTGCGACCAGCTCGCCGAAGGGCCCGTCCGCGGGCTCGTCGGCGAGGAACCGCACCAGGATCGCCGCCATCTCCTCGTCGTACGCCGCGCTCACCGCCGCCAGCGCCGCGAAGTCGTGCACCAGCTGCCGCTCCAGCTCCGCGCGCGGCACCCGCCGCCCGTCCAGCCACAGCAGCGCCGTCGACTCGGCCAGCGACACCCAGGAGCGGACGACCAGTTCGAGCCGCGCGGGCGGCTCGGTGACCTCCAGATGCGCCAGGACCTGCTCGTACGCGGCCTGCCGCACCTCGTCGATCATCGCGTGCGCGGTCGAGGACCCGACCGCGGGACCGCCGCGCATCAGCGCCGCGAAACCCGGGCCGTGATCGTCGACGAAGTCGAAGAACCGCCGCATCACCCGCAGCAGCCGGGCGCCCAACGGGCCCTGCGGCGGCTCCACGAACCGGCCCGCCAGATCGTCGGCCGCCCGCCGCAACGCCGCCTCGTACAGCGACTGCTTGCCCGGGAAGTAGTGGTAGACCAGCGGGCGGGAGATGCCCGCGGCGGCGGCGATCTCGTCGATGGAGACCTCGTCGGGGGAGCGGTGGCTGAACAGTTCGAGGGCCACCCCGATCAGCTGCTGCTTGCGCTCCTCGACGCCCATCCTGCGGCGTACCCCGGTCGTCATGCGAACAGCCTAACGGGAGTCCGTTACGCTCCCGCCACATGAGCGCTTCTGAGCAGGAGACCCCGGAGACCCTGGAGCCCGCCGACACCGCGACGGAGCCGGACGAGGCCGCGACGGATCCCGCCGAGCCGGACGAGACGGCGGGCCTCACCCCCCGGCAGGCCCGCCTGCTGCGGGTCGTCGCCGGATCGGTCCTGCTCGTCGTGACCGCCGCGGTGCTGGTGGTGCGGCTGGCGAACCACACCTCCGTCCTCGTCGTCGGCGTCTACGGCCTCGCCATGATCCTGTGCGGGGTCGTCATCGAGCTCTCCCGCAACGGGCGGACCCGCCTGGCCACCTGGCTGCTCACCGGCGGCCTGCTCACCGCCTTCGCCCTGGACTGGCTGGTCCTGCCCTGACGCACTGACCTCCTGACGGACTACAGGTCCAGCACCAGCCGCTCGCCCGCGCACCGCGACACGCAGATCAGCATCGAACCGGCCCGCTCCTCGTCGGTGAGCAGCTCGTCGCGGTGGTCCACCTCGCCCGCCAGGACGTCCTGCCGGCAGGTCCCGCAGAAGCCCTGCTCGCAGGAGTAGAGGACCCCCGGCACGGCCTCCCGCACGGCCGCCAGCACCGACCGGTCGCCCGCCACCGTCAACGTCTTCCCGGAGCGCCGCAGTTCGACCTCGAAGGGCGTCCCGTCCCCGGCCCGCGCGGGGGTGAAGCGCTCCAGGACCGGCGTCCGGCCCTCCGGCAGGGCGGCCCCCACCGCCTCCATCAGCCCCTCGGGGCCGCAGCAGTGGACGGCGGTCTCGGCGGGCAGCCCGCCGAGGAAGCCGAGGTCGGGCCGCCCGCTCTCGTCCTCGGCGACCATGGTGGTCCGGCCGCGCCCCAGCTCCTCCAGCTCGTCCGCGTACGGCATGGTGGCCCGGCTGCGCCCGCAGTACAGCAGCCGCCAGTCCGCCCCGGCCGCCTCGGCGGCGCGCACCATCGGGAGGACCGGGGTGATCCCGATGCCGCCGGCGACGAAGACGTACGCGGGGGCGGGGGCCAGCGGGAAGCGGTTGCGCGGGCCCCGGATCTCGATCTCCGTGCCCACGTGCAGCTGTTCGTGGACCTCGCGGGAGCCGCCCCGGCCGCCCTGTCCGGCCTCGATGAGCCGGGTGGCGACGGTGTAGGCGTCCCGCTCGGCCGGGTCGCCGCAGAGCGAGTACTGCCGCACGGTCCCGGAGGGCAGGACGAGGTCGATGTGCGCGCCCGGCCGCCAGGCGGGCAGCCCGGGGCCCTCCAGGCGCAGTTCGACGACTCCCTCGGCGGGCTCGCGGCGCCCGGCGACGAGGACCCGGTGGGTGACGGTGGAGCCGCGGCCCCGCCCGGAGACCGGCTCGTCGAGCGCGGGCATCGGCCACAGCGGGGAGGCGTCGATCCGGCGCCGCAGGGCCCGCTTGGCGAGCAGCGCGGCCCCGGCGACGAGGACGACGGTACGCAGGCGGGGCATCAGTGACGGCCTCCGTTGGCGCCGGGGGAGCTCGCCAGGTAGGCGGCGGCCTGGGCGGTGCAGCCCTCCTGGGTGGGGTGGTAACTCCGGCTGAGGTAGCGGGGGATGGAGCGCAGCATGTCCGGGGTGGAGGGCAGCACGCCCGCGCGTCCCTTGCGCACGAACTGGCCGACGGTCGGCTTGGCGCCGAGCACGGTCGGGTCGTTCTCCATGAAGAACCGCACCCCGCGCTGCCAGAGGAAGACGAGCGCGGAGAAGGCCGCCGCCCAGGTCCGGGCGCGCCGCCGGTAGCCCCCGTCGAGGTGCAGGAACAGCTCGAAGGCGACCGAGCGGTGCTCGACCTCCTCGGCGCCGTGCCAGCGCAGCAGGTCCAGCATGACGGGGTCGGCGCCGACCCGGTCGAGCTCCTCGGCGTTGAGCACCCAGTTGCCGAGGAAGGCGGTGTAGTGCTCGATCGCGGCGATCAGCGCGACCCGCTCCATCAGCCACCAGCGGCGCGGCCGGCCGGGCGGCAGGGTCCGGTCGCCGAGCAGCTTCTCGAAGAACCAGTCGACCTGCGCGGTGTACGGGGTGGGGTCGAGCCCCAGCTTCTTGAGGTGCGGCAGCACGTCGTCGTGGGCCTGGGAGTGCACCGCCTCCTGCCCGATGAAGCCGATGACGTCCGCACGCAGCCGGTCGTCGGTGATGTACGGGAGGACCTGCTTGTACACGTGCACGAACCAGCGCTCGCCGGCCGGGAGCAGCAGGTGCAGCACGTTGATGGTGTGGGTGGTGAACGGGTCGCCGGGAACCCAGTGCAGCGGGGTCTCCTCCCAGTCGAAGGAGACCTTGCGGGCCTTGAGCTCGATGTGCTCCGACGCCACCGGTGCAGGCTGCGTATTAGACATGGCGTCAATGTACTGAGGGGTAGACGGGAGGACCAGGGGTCACGCAGGGCTTTTCCGTGCGGAGGGCCACCCCGCCCACCCCGTCACCGCAGCGCGGCCACCCGGGTCCCGTCCGCCAGCGTCCCGGTCAGGTCCGCCCGGCCGCCCGGCGCCGCCCGCACCGCCAGCAGGTGCCCCTCGGCGCGCCCCGTCACCCCGCCCGACAGCGACAGCGACGCGAAGTCCCCGGTGCCCGCCGCCACCACGTACCACTGCCGGCTCGGCGCCTGCCACATCACGCCCGCCAGCACCCGGGGCTCCCGCGGCCCGCAGGCCGGACCGCCCTCGGAACGCGCCGCCAGCGCCGCCGTCCCGACGGTCCCCGCCGCCCCCGGCGCCCGGAACAGCGCCAGCGCCCGCGCGCCCGTGCCCCGCCAGGTCTCCGCCCGCGCGCACAGCCACTCGGCCCGCCCGGCGCCCTCCGGCAGCGGCTGCGCCGCGTACGCCCAGGTGTTGACCGCCCGCACCCCGTGCGAGCGCACCGCGCCCAACTGGCAGGCCGTCCGCGCCCACGCCTCCCGCGCCGCCGGGCCCGTCGCGTCCACCGGCGCCGACGGCGGGCCCGAGGTCAGCCGCGCCGGGGCCAGCTCGCCCAGGTCGCCCAGGAGCCGGGTGCCCGTCGCGTCCTTCAGCTGGAGCGCGTTCCACACCTCGCAGGTCCGGGCGGTCGCCGGGCTCGGCAGCGGGTCCGTCACCCCGGACGCGTCCCGGGCCAGCGGCCAGGACGCCTTCGCGGGCCGCAGCAGATCGGCGACCGCCGCCCCCGTCACCCACGGCGCCGTCAGATAGCGCACGTTGCCCGCCGCCCGCGACACCACGAGCGCCGCCGAACCCACCGCGTCCGCCCCGTCCGTCCGCGCGAAGTCCAGTGCCGCCCCGCTCGTGTCGCCGACCGGCTCCGCGTACCGCACCACCCGCAGCCCGTCGTAGAAGAGGACCACGCGCGCCGCGTCCACGACCCCGGCGAACAGCAGTTGCGGCGAGGCCATCGGCGGCCCCGCCGGCGTCCCGGGCGTCGCCGACGCCTGCACGCTCGGGCCGGGCCGCGCCCACACCGCCAGCGCCCGCCGCAGCAGCGCCGTGTCACCAGTGAGCGTGCCCCGGGCCGGCCACACCGAGAAGTCCGTACGACTGGACAGCCGCCACTCCGCGGGCCCGACCCGCTTCACCCCGGCCGGGTCCAGCGCCGCCTCCGCCGCCGGATTGCGCGCGTACGAGGGCGCCGCCGCCCCGTTCCGCCCCCAGCCGTCCCCGGGCAGCCCGAGCAGCGTCCCGCACACCACCACCGCGGCCAGCGCCGCCAGCGCGGCCCGCCCGTGCTGCCGGCGCCGCATCAGGTCCGGCGGGCGCGCCTGGAGCGAACACGGGTCGAACTCGGGCGACTCCAGCAGCGCGGCGCCCGCCTCCACCCCGTCCGCCTCGGCCAGCGCCGCCTCCGGGTCCGGGGCCCCGGCCGCCGCCAGCACCCGCAGCACCTCGGGATCCCCCTGCCGCTCCAGGCCCCGCAGCACGTAGGCCGCGCGTCCGGGCCCGGAGAGCGCGGACAGCCGCTGGTCCAGGGCCAGTTCGTCGGCGCCGCCCGCCCTCGGGAACAGCCGCAGCCCCCAGACCTGCGGCAGCAGCGGCGGGAACTGCGCCCGGCGCGGCAGCGCCCGCCGCCGCAACGGCAGCCCGGCCGTCAGCGCCTGCCGCAGCACCTCGCCCCGTACGTACGCGTAGCCCGGGTCCACCGCGTCCTCCGGGCGGCACGCCCCCGGCAGGGCGGCGGCCGGGGTCCTGCGGCGCGGCAGCGAACGCTGCACCAGCGCGTGCGCGGTCAGCACCCGGCGATTGCGGCCCAGCGACGGCGGCAGCACGAGATAGGCGATCCGGACCAGCCGCGGATAGTGCTCGACCAGCGCGGCCTCGGCCTGCTCCACGTCGAGGGGGCCGGGGGAGTCGGGGGAGGGGCCTGCGGAGGGGGCGAGTTCCTGGGTGCTCACGTTCAGCAGAACGAGCGAATCTTGCGATGGTCACCCCGGAGGGGTCCCCCGTAGGGGCCCCACGGACCCCCGGGCGGGGGATGCCCGCCGGTCAGCCCCCGTACACCGCCGACCGTCGCCGGATCACGCCGCGTGCACCGTCAGCCGTTCCCGGATCACCCGGACCACCTCGTCCGGGACGCCCAGACCGTCGCGCACGTACGCCTCCATCGAGCCGTGCCGCACCGCGACCTCGTCCAGCGCCGCCTCCAGGTACTCCGGCACGACCCCGATCAGCGCCAGCGCCAGCTCGGGGTCGCCGCCCTGCGCCGTGAAGCCCTCGATCATCGGGGCGAACGCCTGCCGCACCCCCGGGTTGACCGCCAGGTACTCGGTCATGACCGTCTCCTCGTCCGCGCCGAGCAGCACGAGCACGATCGTCGCCGCCCAGCCCGTGCGGTCCTTGCCGGCCGTGCAGTGGAAGAGCAGCGGACCGGCGTACGGGTCGCCCAGCTCGGTCAGGAAGGCCCGGTAGGAGGCGCGCGCCGACTCGGTGTTCACGAAGGCCCGGTAGGTGCGCCGGAAGGCGTCCTGCGCCCGGCCCCCGCCCAGGTGCTCCTCGGCCAGCGCCGGGTCGGAGAGCAGCGTCTTCAGCTGCGCGGCCGGCGGCAGCCCGCTGGTCGCCAGGAAGTCCGCGAGCACGTCCGCGACCAGCAGCCGCCCGCCGTCCGGCACGTGGTCGGGCCGCGCGGTCCGCTCGGCGGCGGTGCGGAAGTCGACGACGGTACGGATGCCGAGCGCGGCCACCGCCGGGTCGGCCGGGTCGAGCCGGTCGAGCTGCCCGGAACGGAGGACCAGGCCCTCGCGGACGCTGCGGCCCTCACCGAGCGGCAGGGTGCCGAGGTCGCGGAGGTTGGCGACCGTGGCGGCGGGGATCGCGGGCATGTGTCGACTCCTATGAAAACGGTACAAATCAAGTCTTCCGATCACCGTAACCGATGGGTGTCGGGGGCGGTCTTCCGGGCCCCGGGCGGGGATGGCAGCATGACCGGACCATGACGCACACCAGGTCGCCGCTGCGCGCCCTCCGTGCCGCACTCTTCGCGGCGGTGTGCGTCACTTTGGCGGCGGTGGGGCATTCGTCCATGTCTGCCCACGCGATTCCCGTGCTCTCGCTCGTCCTGGCCTTCGCCGCCACGGCCGCCCTCGCCTGGGCCGCCGCCGGCCGCCGCCGGGGCCTGGCCGCCATCGCGACCGGCCTGACGGGGGTCCAGGGGGCACTGCACCTGATCTTCAGCGCCGGGGAGCACGGCGGGCCACCGGCCCACACCGACACCATGGGCTCGATGGCCTCGATGGCCATGGGCTCCATGGGGCACCTGGCGGGCACGGGCCGCATGGCGGGCATGGAACACATGGCGGGCATGGACCACGTGGGCGGCGCGCCCGGCATGGGCTCCATGAACTCCATGAACTCGATGGCCTCCATCGACTCCATGGACTCGATGGCCGGCATGGGCGCCCTGGACCACCTCGTGGCCATGGGCGCGGGCTCCGGCGCCGGGATGCTCCTCGCGCACCTGCTCGCCGCCCTGGCCTGCGGCCTCTGGCTCGCTCGGGGCGAGGCCGCGCTGTTCACGCTGGCGCGCGCCGTCGCCGCCGCCGCGTTCACGCCGCTGCGCCTCGCGCTCGCCGCCGAGCGGCTGCCGGCGGTCCTCGCCCCCGTGCCGCCGGTCCTCCGGCCGGTGCGCACCGCCCCGTACACCCGCAGGCTGCGCGGAGTGGTCCTCGCGCACACCGTCTCCCGGCGCGGGCCGCCCGGGCCGGTGTTCCCCCGCACCACGGCCCTCGGAGCACGCGTCTGACGCGGATCGGTACCCGGGGGTCGCTTCCCCCTGCCGACACACGTTCCCAGGACCTCTCATGACCATCGACGATCTCGCGCGCCCGGACACCCCCGAGGCCCCCGAGTCCCGCTCCTCCGAACCCGCCGCCCGGCCGCGCGGCTGGGCGGCCCTGCGCCCGCTCGTGCTGCGCCTGCACTTCTTCGCGGGCGTCCTCGTCGCCCCGTTCCTCCTCGTCGCCGCCCTCAGCGGCGTGCTCTACGCCCTGTCCGTACCGGCCGAGAAGCTCGTGTACGCGCACGAGCTCGAAGTCCCCGTCCCCGCCGACGCGACCCCGCTGCCGCTCTCCCGCCAGGTCGAGGCGGCCCGCGCGGCCAACCCCGATGGCACCGTCACCGCCGTGTGGCCCGGCGCCGAACCCGGCGCCACCACCCGGGTCCTGATGGACGACCCCGAGGCGCCCGAGGGCACCTCCATGGGCGTCTTCGTCGACCCGTACACCGCCGAGATACGCGGGCAGCTGCCCAGCTACGGCAGCTCGGGCGCGCTCCCGCTGCGCACCTGGATCTCCGGGCTCCACGTCGACCTGCACCTCGGCGAGCTCGGCCGCAACTACAGCGAGCTGGCGGCGAGCTGGCTGTGGGTGGTCGCCCTCGGCGGCCTGCTGCTGTGGCTCGGCCGCCGCCGGAAGAACCGCCGCGCGCTGTTCGTTCCCGAGCGCGGCCCGAAGTCCCGCCGCCGCACCCTCTCCTGGCACGGCACGGTCGGCCTGTGGTCGGCGGCCGGTCTCGTGGCCCTCTCCGCCACCGGCCTGACCTGGTCGCGGTACGCGGGCGAGAACATCGGCTCCGTGCAGGACCGGATCGGCGGCGCGACCCCCGCGCTGTCCGCGGCCGTCACCCCCGGCGGCGCGGCGGGCGGCGGCGAGCACGCGGGCCACGGCGCGGGCCACCAGCCGGCCCCGGCCGCCCCGAAGGGCACGGACATCGGCATCGACAAGGCCGTCGCGGCGGCCCGCGCGGCCGGCGTTGACAGCCCCAGGATCTCGGTCGTGCTGCCCGCAGAGGACACCGGCTACGTGGTGAAGGAGACCGACACGCAGTTCCCCGTCGAGCTGGACTCGGTGGCCGTGAACCCGGCCGACGGGACCGTCCTCGACGAGCTCCGCTTCGCCGACTACCCGCTTCTCGCCAAGCTCACCCGGATCGGCATCGACGCCCACATGGGCGTCTTCCTCGGCCTGTTCAACCAGCTCGCGCTCGCCGCCCTCGGGCTGGCGCTCGTCCTGCTGATCCTGTGGGGCTACCGCATGTGGTGGCTGCGCCGGCCGGGCCGCCCGGTCGCCCGGGGCGCCTGGCGCAAGGTGCCGCCGACGATGCTGCTGCCGCTGCTCGCGGCGGTGGCCCTGGTGGCCTGGTTCGTGCCGCTGCTCGGCCTCAGCCTGCTGCTGTTCCTGGCGGTCGACGCGGCGGCCGGGCTGGTGGCGAGGCTCCGGAACCGGAACCCCGCCACCAGGCCCTGACCGTCGCGATCGGACGATCGGACGATCAGGGGGTGTACTTGTAGCC
Source organism: Streptomyces sp. NPDC048659 (assembly GCF_040650575.1). NCBI lineage: Bacteria > Bacillati > Actinomycetota > Actinomycetes > Kitasatosporales > Streptomycetaceae > Streptomyces > Streptomyces sp. NPDC048659. Next base: position 73,131 of record NZ_JBEZHM010000042.1, read on the forward strand.
GACCCGCCGCACGGTCTGGATCGTGTGGCGGTGCTCGGCGCCCAGCTTGCGGCGCAGCCGGGCCACGTGGACGTCCACGGTCCGGCCGTCGCCGACGTGCCCGTACCCCCACACCGTGGTGACGAGCTGGTCGCGGGTGTGCACCCGGTGCGGGTGGGCCACGAGGTGGGCGAGGAGCTCGAACTCCAGATACGTCAGGTCGAGCGCCCGCCCGTCCACGACGGCGACCCGCTGGACGCCGTCGATGGCCACCGGCCCCTGCTCGGCGAGCGGCGCCGGGGCCACCGGGGCGGGCGGCTGCTGGTCGGCGGGGAGCAGCACGAGGTAGCCGACCATCGGCGGCCGGCCGGGCAGCGTGGGCAGGGCGTGCTGGGGCGCGGGCAGCAGCGTGGCGCCCGGCGGGAGGAAGTCGGCGACCTGGGCGAGACCGGCGACCTCGTCGGGGTCGACGGCCCGCAGCCGGTGCCGGTCGGCACGTTCGAGGCGGTCCGCGCGGTCCGCGCGGTCGACGCGGGGACGCAGCGGGGTCAGGGTGGCGGCAGCCTGGACATGGGCCATGAAAGCTCAACTCTTTCGCGCGAGTTACGGACGGACAGGCGTCGTACGTCATGCGCGTCGGCCGAAGGCCGGACGACCGGACCTACCGGTCGGGGGCTTTAGAGGGCCGACGCGTTCCTCACGCGTCGACAGCACCGGTCGTAGTCGTGGTGCTGCCGGGAAGGCCAGAACGGCTCGAGGTCGGGGCGACCCTTCGCGGTGTCGTTCTGGATGCTGGCCATATCCCTATTAAACCAGGAGGGAAGTGCGGTGGGCAGCCCTCGGTCGGCCAAAAGCCGTGTCGCGCCGCACACATGTGCTTCCCACATGCCGGAAGGGGCGCCCACCGTACGGAACGGCGGGCGCCCCTTCCGGGCACACGTATCAGTGGCGGATCAGCCGCAGCTCAGCTGCGGATCGGCGGCGGATCGGCGGCGGATCAGACCTGGCCGGCCCGCTCCAGGGCCGCGCAGCAGGTGTCCACGAGCAGGCGGGTCACCACGTACGGGTCGACGTTCGCGTTCGGACGCCGGTCCTCGATGTAGCCCTTGCCGTCCTGCTCGACCTGCCACGGGATGCGGACCGAGGCGCCGCGGTCGGAGACGCCGTAGTGGTACTTGTCCCACGGGGCGGTCTCGTGCAGACCGGTCAGCCGGTCGTCGATGCCCGCGCCGTAGTTCTTGACGTGGTCGAGCGGCTTCGAGCCCTCGCCCAGCGACTCGCACGCGGTGATGATCGCGTCGTAGCCCTCGCGCATCGCCTTGGTGGAGAAGTTGGTGTGCGCGCCCGCGCCGTTCCAGTCGCCCTTCACCGGCTTCGGGTCCAGGGTCGCGGAGACCTTGAAGTCCTCGGCGGTGCGGTAGAGCAGCCAGCGGGCCACCCACAGCTGGTCGGCGACCTCCAGCGGCGCCAGCGGGCCGACCTGGAACTCCCACTGGCCGGGCATGACCTCGGCGTTGATGCCGGAGATGCCGAGCCCCGCCGTGAGGCAGTTCTCCAGGTGCGCCTCGACGACGTCACGGCCGAAGATCTCGTCCGCGCCGACACCGCAGTAGTAGCCGCCCTGCGGGGCCGGGAAGCCGCCGACCGGGAAGCCGAGCGGACGCTCGCCGTCGAAGAAGGTGTACTCCTGCTCGATGCCGAAGATCGGCTCCTGGGCGGCGTACCGCGCGTACACCTCGGCCAGCGCGGCCCGCGTGTTGGACTCGTGCGGGGTCATGTCCGTGTTGAGGACCTCGCACAGCACCAGGACGTCGTCGCCGCCGCGGATCGGGTCCGGGCAGGAGAAGACCGGCTTGAGGACACGGTCCGAGGCGTGTCCCTTGGCCTGGTTGGTGCTGGAACCGTCGAAGCCCCAGATCGGCAGCTCCTCCAGGGCGACACCCGTGCCGGGCATGATCTTGGTCTTCGAGCGGAGCTTCGCGGTCGGCTCGGTGCCGTCGATCCAGATGTACTCAGCCTTGAAGGTCACGGGCCTCATCCTTTGGCGTGCGCTGCGGGTGCGGGTGCTGGTGCACCGGGCTTCGCTACGCTCGCGACGCTGCGAGAGCTGCGGTGGCGGTGTCTGCGCCGCAGCATCGCAATATCGGATTTCCCGATGGTTGCCCGTTTGTGAACCCCGTGTTACTCGACCTCCCGCGCGGGCGGGTCGGTCCTCCCTCAGCCCTCCCTCAGCTCGCGCGCCCGGCGCGCCACGGCGTGCTCGTTCAGCAGCGTCTCGAACCCGGCCCGCCGGATCCGCGCCACCAGCTCCTCGTACGAGGCCCCCAGCGCCCGCGCGGTCCGCTCCAGGTGCCAGTCGCAGTCCGCGAGCCGGCGCAACAGGTGGCCCCGCCGGATCTGCGCCTCCGACAGCCGGAAGGTCTTCAGGTACGCCGTCCGCCCCCGGTGGTCGGCGATCAGCTCCCCGATGTGCTGCTCCCGCCCCGAGCGCTCGAACGGCGGCAGGAAGCGGAACAGCCGGAAGCCGCCCAGCCGGTGGACCTGATCGAAGGCGTACGGGCTCTCCAGCAGGTCCCGGGCCATCAGCCCGTCGTGTGCCCGCGCCCACTCCCGCTCCCGCTCCCGCGCGGCGGCCCGCAGATCGGCCAGCGAATGGACAGCGGCGCTCTCCAAAGAGACCGTGAAGTCGGCGACCGGCGCCCCATAGAGGGCGTACTGGTGCACCAGCTCCCCGAACAGGTCCTCCACCAGCGTCGGATGCAGCACCCGGTAGTCGTCGGGGTGCGGCACCACGAAGGCCGCGGCCAGCGCGTCCGACACGTACAGCAGCATCCCGCACTGCCCCGGATGGATCTCGAACACCCGCAGCGCCTCCGCGAGCCCCGGCAGCTGCCGGCCCGTGTAGGCGGCCTCCGCGCGCGGCGACAGCCCCCGGCGCACCGCCTGCCCGGACCACTCCTCCCAGGCGATCGACGGCCCGCCGAAGTGCAGCGAAAGATAGCCCTCCAGGGCCAGGTGCAGCGGCAGGAAGCGCAGCCGCCGCTCGCCCCGGTGGCGCCGGGCGAGCCGCCGCACCGGGATCGCGGCCGGCGGCTCCTCCCCGAGCCGGGTCCCGTACGCGGCGGCCTCCTGACCGGACTCCGACCAGTCGGCGACGAAGCCGTGCGGGATGTACGTGGCGGAGTAGGTGACACCCCCGCCGAGGTCGATGGAGCCGCCGGAGCCCCCGGAGTCGCAGGATCCCTCGGGGCCCCCGGCTCCCTCGTAGATCCGCCGGTGCAGCCGCAGCCCCTCGACGGGCTCCGCGCGCACCAGCGGCACCAGCCGCACCCCGCCCCACACCTGGGACGGCCGGACCTCCAGGCCCGTCAGGTCGATCCGCGTCACCGCGCCGCCTCCTTCAGGAACAGCTCCACCCGCCGGTCCAGATACGCCCGCAGCGCCGCGAGCCGCTCCCGCCCCTCGGCGAAGCGCGCCAGCTCCACCAGGGCCGGCAGGTCCTCCGCGTCCCGGATGCCCGCCGTCGGCACGCCCGGGGCGAGCCGGCGCACGTCGAAGAGCTCCGCGTCGTATACGGGGTTCAGGTGCACCACGCTCGTCCGGTGCCCCGGATCGAGCCGCTCCCGCCACACCCGCAGCACCTCGCCCGCGAGCCCCGGCGGCGCGTTGTCCCAGCCGTCCGAGACGATCACCAGCCGCTCCGGGGCGCCCGCCGGGCCGTCCAGGGCGTCCAGGATCCGGGTGCCCAGCGGCGTCGCCCCCCACGGGCGCACCAGCAACGGATCGGTGCCGCCCGAGGTCCAGTGCGCCGTGAAGCCGCCCGGCGCGGCCAGCGTCTCCAGCAGGAAGCGGCAGCCCAGCGCGACCGCCAGCGGACGGCGCCGCTTCACCCCCGAACCCGATGACGAGAAGCTGTCGTCGAGCACGGCCGCCACCCGCCCCCAGCTCCCCGCGTGCGGCCCCGCCACCCGCGCGGCGGCGGCCCGCAGCGCGCCCGTCAGCTCGGCCCGCCGCTCCGCCCGCTCCGCGAACGGCAGCGACAGCACGTACAGCGCCAGGCGGGTCAGCGGCATCGTGCCGAGCTCCGCCGTCCCGGGGCGCGAGCGCAGCCGCTCCAGGCGCGTCATGCGCGGCGCCATCCGCTCCAGGAACACCTCACGGGCCACCCCGTGCCGCGCGGCGAAGCCCTCGGCGACGGTGAACGGCAGCTCGTACAGCGCCCCCTGCTCGTAGTGCGCGCGCCGGAACGCCTCCAGCGCGCGGTGCTCGTACCGGGTCCGGCGGCCGGGCGCGAAGAGGAAGTCCCCGAGCTCCCCGGACACCGGCAGGTGCGCGTGCCGGACGGCCGCCTTCAGACCGGGCCGGTACTTCACGGCGTCGTGCGCCAGGTCGGGGCGCCGGGCCAGCCAGTCGCGCACGATCGCGCGGGTGCGCCGGTTGTTGACCCCGGCCGCGCGCAGGGCGCCGAACAGCCGGTACACGCGCTGCGGCGGCATCACCGCGAGCCGCGCGGCGACCAGCCGCCCCTCGCCCGGGCCGCCCTCGCCGGGTGTGCGCAGCAGCCGCTCCGCGATCAGGGCGGCGTTGTGGTCGTTGACGTCGAGGGCCAGCACGGCGGCGTACAGGGGGCGGTAGTTGCCGCACACGTACGCGTGCAGGAAGTCCAGGGAGAGCCGCTGCTCCTCGGCCGAGGCCCGGAACTCGCGCTGCCCGGTGGCCGCGAGGGCCGCGTTCACGAAGAGCAGGACGTCCTCGGCGGCGACGCGGTCGGACATCGGACGGGCTCCTCGGGCTCCGAAGGCAAGGGCGCCGGCCGGGGAATGGGGGAGCGAACAGCGAAAACGATGCTTAAGAGACAGGTCCCGGAAGTCGCACCGAAGTCCCGCGGCCGGCCCGCCGACGCTAACACCGGGGACGGGGCACCCGTCCACTCGAATACGGGGCCGGGGACCGCGCGGACGTCGGGAACGGATCCCCTGGGACCGCGCGGGCATCGGGGACGGATCCCTCGGACCCGCGCGGGCATCCGGAACGGCCTCCTCGGACCCGCGCGGGCGGACCGGAACGGATATCGGGCGGCCGGATGTCCGAACGGCGCGGCAGACTGGGGGCATGACGAAGATCCCCGGCGCGAAGACCCGAATCGGACTGCTCGGCACCGGCCCCTGGGCCGAGCACACCCACGCGCCCGCCCTCGCGGCGCACCAGGGCGTGGAGTTCGCCGGCGTCTGGGGCCGCAGGCCCGAGGCCGCCGCGAAGCTGGCCGCCGCCTTCGGCACCCGCGCGTACGAGGACGCGGACGCCCTGTTCGAGGCGTGCGACGCCGTCGCCCTCGCGCTGCCGCCGGACGTGCAGGCCCCGCTCGCCGCGCGCGCGGCGGCGGCCGGCTGCCACGTGATCCTGGACAAGCCGGTGGCGACCTCGGCCGGCACCGCCCGCGAGCTGGCCGACGCGGTGACGGGCGCGGGCGTCGCCTCCGTGGTCTTCTGCACCCTGCGCTTCGCGCCGCCCACCGCCCGCTGGATCGCCGAACAGGCCGCGGCGGGCGGCTGGTTCCTCGGCGAGGCGCACTGGCTGGGCTCCCTCTTCGCGCCCGGCTCGGACAGCGCGTACGCGGCCTCGCCGTGGCGGCGCGAGAAGGGTGGCCTGTGGGACGTCGGCCCGCACGTCCTCTCGGTCTACCTGCCGGTCCTCGGCGACGTCACCTCGGTGACCTGCGTCCCCGGGCCCGACGACACCCGGCACCTGGTGCTGCGCCACACCTCGGGCGCGAGCAGCACGGCGACGCTCACCCTGAGCGCCCCGCCCGGCGCCGCGGAGGCCGCGCTCTCGCTGTACGGGGAGCGGGGGCGGGTGACGATGCCGGGCTGGGACGGCGCCCTGGAGGCGTTCGGCGGCGCGGTCGACGCCCTCCTGGAGGCCGTCCGCACAGGCGAGCCGCACCCCTGCGACGTGCGCTTCGGGGCCCGGCTCACCGAGATCCTGGCGGAGGCGGAGACCCAGGCGACGGCCTGAGCCGACCAGGGGCCGGGGCCCGGGAGCCCGAGCGGCTCAGGAGGCCGCGGCCCGGGCCCCGGGGCTCAGCGGGACAGCGCGTCCCGCACGGCCTCCTCGGTGCGGGCGACGACGGCCGTGCCGTCCTCGGCGGTGATGATGGGCCGCTGGATCAGCTTCGGGTGCGCCGCCAGCGCCTCGACCCAGCGGTCCCGGGCGCCCTCGTCCCGGGGCCAGTCCTTCAGCCCGAGCTCCTTCGCGGCGGCCTCCTGGGTCCGGGTGATGTCCCACGGCTCCAGGCCGAGGCGGCCCAGCACGGCCCGGATCTCGTCCGGGCCCGGCACGTCCTCCAGGTAGCGGCGCACGGTGTAGTCGGCGCCCTCGGCGTCCAGCAGGGTCAGCGCGGCGCGGCACTTCGAGCAGGCGGGATTGATCCAGATCTCCATGCTCCCCAACGTACCGCCAAAGTACCGCCAAAGCCCGTCCGACCAGGGGCGATTGTCAGTGGGGGCGACTAAAATCGGGGGTGAAGGCAAGGGCCCCGGGGAGGGCCCTCGCCCACCGTTCGCCAGGAGGTCGCGCATGGCTCTCGCCGTCGTCCGGACACCGTCCATCGAGCCCTGGAAGCCGCTCCAGAAGCAGCCGCTGCCCGCGGGGCGCCCCCGCGAGTGGTACGTCACCCACAACCGCCGTCTGAAGGCCATGCGCCTCGCGATCGCCCTGCTCGACGCGGGCGTCTACCTCCCGTCGCGGGCGACCAACGCGAAGATACGCGCGACCGCCGTCCAGCTCGGCATCCACCCGCCGTCCGACACCACCTGCCACATGGTCCGGGCCCTGATCCGCTACGGCCGCTGACCCCGGCGGGCGCTGTCCGGCACCACCGGTGCCGGACAGCGCCCCTTCCCGCCCAGCGGGACCACTGCCCCGCCGGACCACCGCTCCGTGGGCCTACCAGGCCACGGGCAGCCGCTCCGGCAGCCGCTTCATGAAGTTGGTGCGCCACACGAGCTGTTCGACCGGCACCGCGAGCCGCAGCCCCGGCAGCCGGTCCAGCAGCGTCTCCAGGGCGAGCTCCGCGTGCCGCTTCCCGAGCGCGGTGGCCGGGCAGTAGTGCCGGCCGCCGCCGAAGGAGAGGTGGTCCGCCGCGTTCTCCCGGCCGGGCCGGAAGGCCAGCGGGTCGGCGAAGTGCTCCGGATCGTGGTTGGCCGCCTCCACGAGCACCAGCACCAGCTCGCCCTCGCGCACGAGCACGTCGCCCAGCCGCACGTCCTCCAGCGCGAGCCGGGGCAGCCCGTCGCCGATGGACAGGTTCACCCGCAGCAGCTCGTCCATCGCCCCGGCGACCCCGCCCGAGACCAGCGCCTCCCGCACCTCCGGCCGGGTCAGCACGGACACCAGCGCCATCGTCAGGAACCCGGCGGTGGAGATCACCCCGGCCCCGAAGAAGGTCACCCCCACGGTCGCCAGCATCTCGTCCGTCAGATGCGCGTACTCCGGGTCGCCGCGCAGCGCCGCCAGCTCCGCCATCAGCCCGCCGGTCGCCGGGTCGTCCAGCCGCGCCACCATGTACGCCATGTCCCGGTCCCAGTTGAGCCGGGCCGCCTCGATCTCGCGCGGCGCGTTCATGAAGGCCACGTCCAGGCTGCGCAGCAGCCGCGGCCCGTCCTCCTCCGGCAGGCCGAGGATCCGGCAGTGCAGCCCCGCCGAGTACGGATCGGCGAACCCGGCCCGCAGCTCGCCCGGCGCCCCCTCGGCGAGCAGCGCGTCGACCAGCGTGCCGGCCCGCCGCCGCAGCCACTCCTCAAGCCCCGGCGCCTTCGGGCTGATCGCCTTCATCACCGCCTTGCGCAGCCCCGCCCCGGTGATGTTGCCCATGTTGTTGACCACGTGCGGCGGGATCGTCAGCGCGTACTGCCGGGGCGCGCCCGGCGCGGAGGTGTCCTTCAGGCTGAACCGGGGGTCTTCGAGCACCTGCCGGCACAGCCCGTAGGAGGACACCAGCCACGCCTCCGCGCCCGCGATGGTCCGCACCCTGCGCACCGGTTCGTGCCGCAGCCGCCCGATCTCCTCGGGCAGCCGGGTCCCGTCCCAGTCGAAGGGGAAGGCGGGCAGGGTCTCGATCGTGGTGGCCGTCATCGCGACCCTCCCTCGTCCGTGCGGTGTGCGGCCGGTGTGAGGATGCCGTGCCCCTGGTTGCGCGAGGCGCGCAGCCCGGACCCCCGGGCGTACAGCAGGTCGGCGAGCGGCAGCGCCTGGTGGTAGACGTTCAGCGAGGAGGGCACCCCGAGGATCGCGGGGGTGTCCAGGAAGAGCGGCACCTCGGCGCAGATGTACTCCCGGCACACCTCCCGCTGCCGCTCGGTGATCTCCTGGCCCGGTGTCAGCTTCCCGGCCAGGAAGATCCCGGCCAGCGCGTCGCAGGTGCGCCGCACCACCGGGTCCCCGGCCACCGCCGCGACCGTCTCGACGTGCAGCGTCCGGTAGGCCGGCACCGCCGTGAACTCGGACATCCCCCGGGCCCGCAGCCGCAGCCCCGAGGGATCCTCCCCGGCCACCGCCGCGTGCACCTTCGCCCGCACTCCCCGAAGGTTCTTCACGGCCTTGCGCCGCGCCTCGTCCGCCCCGTATCCGAGCGCCTCGTACATGTCGGCGACATGCAGATCGGTGTAGACGAAGTCGACCGTCTCGAAGTGTGCGAGCCCCCAGCGCGCCAGATCGCGCAGCCGCTGGGCCGTGAAGTAGCTGTTCCCCGGGGAGACGCCGATGACCACGTGCGCGCCCTCGTCAGCGATGACGCGGCAATGGTCGGTGTACGGCTGGAGTTGGAGCGTCTCTACAGGGGCGAAAGCCGCCTGAGTCACGTTCGGATTCCTCATCGCGCCAGCTAGTCCCAGCGGAGCCCAGTGCTCCGGGTGTGGCGGCAGCGACGACGACACGCTATCGACCGGTCACGGAGAGCGAGAGTCCTACTGGGGAGTAGGGGCAGTAATTCGTCACCTGTTCGCATGTTAGTCGCACAGGGGGGCCGCTCAGAGCCAGCCGCGCTCGCGGGCCGCCAGGGCCGCACCGAAACGGTTCGGCGCTCCCAGGGTGCGGATGAGCGCGGCGACATGGCTTCTGTAGGTCCGCACGGACATGCCGAGCCGACGGGCTCCCGCCTCGTCCTTGGCCGCCTGAGCCATGGTGCGCAGCACGCGCAGCTCGGTGGGGCTCGGCGGTTCGGCCGCCGGCCCTCGGGCGCGGGACCAGCGGGATTCGAAGAGGGCCAGCAGCGGGGAGATCAGGCCGGGATGACGGACGACGAGCGCGCCCCGGGTGATGTCCGCGGGGTCGGCCGCCACCAGGGCGATCCGCCGGTCGAAGACCACCATCCGCTCCAGCGGTCCGGCCGTGCCCCGTACCAGGGCGCCCCGCTCGGCCAGTTCCGACACGAAGGGGCCGACCCCCGGGGCGTCGAGCGCGCGGTCGTGCACGATGGTGCGCATCCGCAGGCCCCGCCGCAGGTACTTCAGGTCGGAGCTCCTGACGGCGTCGTGCGCGGCGGCCAGGATCGGGCCCGGGTAGGTGGTCAGGCGTTCCTCGCGGGCGAAGAACGACAGCTCGTCCACACATGCCACCACCTGGTCCAGGCCCTCGACGAAGCGCGGCTCGGCGGCCCGGCCGCACATCCCGGAACGCTGCTCCTCGGCCAGGCTCTCCGCCAGGTGCCGGGAGGACGCGACGCGCCGGATCTCGCCCTGGAGCCCGTGGATCCGGGTCCGGGCCAGCCGGTCGATCACGGACACCGGGTCCGTGCCGCTGAACGTGCGCCCGTCGTCCGTGACCACCATGCCGAGCTCCCGCAGCCTGCCGAGCGCGGCCCCGGCGCTCGCCTCGTCGGTCCCGCACGCGTCGGCGACGGCGGCGGCGTCGATCCCCGGGGACCGCAGGGCGGTGCGGTAGACCGCCTCCTCGCCCGCGCCCACACCCAGGAACGCGAGCATGTTGCCCGCCGTCGCACCCTCGGTCGCACCCGCTGCCGCACCCTCCGTCGCACCCGCCGTCGTGTCGTTCATCGTGCCCACCCAGGTCTTCCTCTCGCCGCTGCCGGACGGCGATCGTCCAACAGGACCGGACCGGCCCCCAGGGACCTAAGTCCGCAGCGCGCGGGACCAATGCCCCGGCCCCGCCCCGGTTCGGGCCGGTGCCCGCCAGGGCCCGGGCCCGGCAACTCCCCTGGGGCGAAGGGGTGATGGGCGGAGCCGAGTCGAAGAGACCGCATAGGACAGATCTATGGGGGCATAGCCGCGACTGCTCCCCTCTGCAGGAACCTGCGGCGCCGGTCCGCAGGAACTGCCGCGGATTTCGGCCCGACCACCGGTCCGCGCGTCCATAGCGTGGTCGGGTCCTGCTGACCCCGATGAGGAGAAGAACGGTAGTGAGGCGGAGAAGTACGGCCCTGATGGTGATCGGCACGCTGGCGAGCGGCCTGCTGACGTGTGGCGCGGCGGTCGCGGACACCGGTGCCGGTGCCGGTGCCGCGGGCGACGGGGTCCTGGTCGTCGGGAGCCACACGGTGAGGGGCGGCCGCATCGCGCACGTGACGCAGTCCGGGGGACCGGGCGACGAGGTGTCCGGTGGCCTGATCGAGCTGCGGAGCGACGACGGCGGGCCGGTGTTCGGATACAGCCTCCACGTCCGCGAGGAGCTGAAGGACGGCACCGGGTACCGGGTGGGCGCCCGGTCGGACGTGCCCACGCTGAAGGGCAACCGGGACGCGGCGAAGGTCGACTGGACGGTGCGGCACGGGTATCCGGCGGTGCCCAAGGAGGACCTCGGCAGGACGCTCGGCCGCGAACTCTCCGAGGAGGGGGCGGCGGCCGGGACCCAGGCCGCCGTCTGGCGCCTCACCGATCATGTCCAGGCGGTTCCGGAGGATCCGGCCGGGGCCGCCCTCGCCGACTACCTCGTGGCCCACGCCGTGGACGTACCGGAGTACTTCCCCGTGCTGTTCCTCGACCCCGACACGGTGACCGGGGCGGCCGGTTCGCTGCTCGGCCCCCTGACGCTCGGCACCGCGGGCGACCGGGCCACGGCGGCCCTCGACCCGGCGGCCGTCGCGGCCGGCGTGACCTTGACCGACGCGGAGGGGAAGGCCCTCTCCGACGCCTCCGGCAAGCTGACCGCGCCGATCAGGGTCGAGGAGTCGCTGTTCGTGAAGGTCCCGGCCGACGCGCGGCAGGGCGGCGCGACCATCTCGTTGGCGGGCCTCGTGCCCACCACTGCGGGCGCCAAGTACATCGACACCGGGGGCCGGTCCGTGCCCCTGATCCTGGCGCTCGGCGACATCCCGTACACCAACCAGGCGAAGGCGACGTGGACCGGCGGCGCCGAGCCGTCACCCACCCCGACGCCGACCCCCACCGGGACCCCCACCGCGACGCCCGCCCCCACCCCCACGGTCCCGGCGACCCCGTCCCCGAGCCGCTCCACGGCCCCGCCCACGACGCCCGCGACGCCCACGACGCCCACCGGAGGCACCGCACTCGCCTCCACCGGCAGCAGTGCCGTCCTCGGCTTCATCCTGGTGGCGGCCGGCGGGCTGGCCGGGACCGGCTTCCTCGTGCTCCTGCTCCACGAGTGGCGCCGCCGCTGCCGCACCGAGGAGTGAGGAGAAGACGGACGGGCCCGGCCGGCGTGATGCCGACCGGCAGCGCGGACATGGCGGCCTCCAGGAGGGCGTCGTACGGGCCGACCGGCGCGGCGGCGGGCTCGGCGCCCTCGGCCGCCGGGTCCACC
>NZ_JBEZHM010000043.1:0-80226 GCF_040650575.1 Streptomyces sp. NPDC048659
CGCCTGCGCATCGCCCGCGTGATCAACGAGTACGGCGGCGAGACCGCCGTCACGTACAAGCCGATCACCGGCAAGTGCCTCACCGGCACCGGCCTTCCCACGAAGACCGACACCGCCGGGCTGAAGGCGAACAACGAGTTCTGCTACCCGTCGTTCTGGAACCCGGACCCCGAGTTCGAGGACATCGACTGGTTCCACAAGTACGTCGTGGAATCCATCGAGGAGCTCCCGAACGTCCCCGGCGCCTACGCGACGAAGACGGCGTACCAGTACAAGAACCCGGCCTGGAAGCTGGCCGAGTCCGAGTTCACGAAGAAGTCGACGCGCACGTACTCGCAGTTCGCGGGCGCGGAGCAGACGACCGTCATCACGGGCGCCGAAGACCCCGCCATCGGCAGCAAGCAGTCCAAGGCCGTCACCCGCTACTTCCGCGGCATGGGCGACACCGTCCCGGTCAAGGACATCCACGGCAACGCCATCAAGGCGTCGGACGGCACCGCCGTCTACGACCGCGAGGCGTTCGCGGGCCGCGTCTCCGAGGAACTCAGCTACACCAACCCGACCGACGCGGACACCGACTGGCTGTCCCGCAGCGTCACCATCCCCGAGGCCACCGAGCTCGCCAAGCGCAACCGCGACGACGGCCTCGACCCGCTGAAGGCATGGCGCGTCACGGAGCCCGAGGAGGTCGCGTACACCAAGTCCTCCGGCACCAACGAGGACGACCCGCGCACCCTGCGCACGGTGAAGACCCTCACCACCTACGAGCCGACCTACGGTCTGCCCATCCAGGTGGAGTCGCTCGGCGACACCGGCCAGCCCGGCGACGAGTCCTGCACCAAGTCCGAGTACCTGCACCAGACCGGTCTGAACATCATCGGGCTGTCCAAGCAGGTCCTGGTCTCCCCGACCACCTGCGCCGCCGCCAACTTCGCGGACCTCTCCACGCTGAGCGGCGCCAACCGGACGGCGTACGACGCCACCGCCTACGGCGCGGCCCTCGCGGGCACGTCGCGTGGCCTGGCGACCGAGTCCTGGTCGCTGAAGGGCGACGGCTCCGGCTTCCAGAGCAACGGCACGACCGGTTTCGACGCGATCGGCCGTGTCGTCAGGCAGACCAACCCGGAGCAGAAGAGCGCCACGGTCACCTTCGAGCCGGCCACCGGCCAGGTCTTCAAGGTCACCCAGAAGAACTCGCTCGGTCACACGCAGGTCCAGGAGCTGGAGCCGGGTCGCGCGACCACGCTGAAGACCACGGACACCAACGGCAACACGAGCGAGTCGAAGTTCGACCCGCTGGGCCGGCTCGCCGAGGCATGGGCGCCCGGCCGGACGCCGTCGGCGTCGTCGGTGCCGGACTTCCGCGCCGAGTACACCATCCCGAAGCCGCAGCCCGACCCGGAGGACGCGACTCGCGAGATCCGCAAGCCTCCGTTCGTCACGACGTACGCGCGCGGCTACGAGGACCGGATCGAGACCTCGGTGACGCTGTACGACGGCCTCGGCCGCGAGCGGCAGTCGCTGGAGGAGGCCGACAACGACGCCGGCTACCTGGTCACCGACACGCTGTACAACAGCTCCGGTGAGGTCTGGCAGACCAACAACGCCTACCTGACCCGGGACGCCAAGCCCGGCGAGCTCTTCACCCCGCTCGCCGACACCGCCATCCCGAACATCACGCGCTACACGTACGACGGCCTGGGCCGAGTGCTCCAGGAGACCCCGTACATGAAGTACGTGGACCCGGTCACCAAGGAGACCTCCTCCAAGGCGTACCCGGAGCGGGCCGTCCGCTACGAGTACGGCCAGGACTGGTCGAAGGTCATCCAGCCGCAGGGCACCTCGGCCTACCAGGTCTTCACCGACGCCACCGGCCGTACCGTCCGTACGGACACGATCAACCCGGACGCGCCCGGTGGCCGCACCTCCACCCGCTACGAGTACAACCCGCGCGGCCAGCTGGTGAAGGCGACCTCGTCGACCGACGAGGCCCACCCGTGGTCGTGGACGTACGACAACCGCGGCCGGATGGCGACCGCGACCGACCCGGACACCGGCACCACGATCACGAAGTACGACGACCGTGACCGTCCGCTGACCGTCACGAACGCCCGCGGCATCACGATCTGGAACGGCTACGACGAGCTGTCCCGGCCCACCTCGCAGAAGCTGGGAAGCGCCTCCGGCACGCCGCTCGCGGAGTTCACGTACGACACCGTCCCCGGCGCCAAGGGCATGCCGGCCACGGCCGTCCGCTACACGGACGGTCTGGCGTACACCCAGAAGGTCAACGGCTACACGGCGGACTACCAGCCGACCTCGACCACGCTGAGCCTCCCGCAGGCGCTCGTGGACACCTGGGGGCTCAAGAAGGACTACACCTACAGCTACTCCTACTCCGACACCGGTGCCATCGACGAGGCGACGCTTCCCGCCGTCGGCAAGTTCGACGCCGAGAAGCTGGTCGTCCGGTACAACAAGGACGGCAAGCCGGTCACCATCTCCGGCAAGGACTGGTACGGGGCCGAGACGGTGTACTCGCCGTACGGCCAGGTCCTGCGCTCCACGCTGGGCGCGCAGCCGTACCGGGTGTGGGCGCAGAACACCTACGACGAGTCCACGGGAGAGCTGCAGAGCCAGCAGGTCTACCGGGAGAAGTCCGATCCGTCGGTCGTCACCGGCAACCTCGTGTCGAACCGCTCGTACTCCTACGACCCCTCCGGCAACGTCACGGACATCCGTGAGGAAGCCACCGGGATCGAGGAGCGCCAGTGCTTCTCCTACGACCCGCTGGGCCAGCTGAAGGAGGCGTGGACCTCCAAGGACCAGACCGCCTGCGGCGCCCCGAAGAAGACCGACGGTTCGCTGAACGTGACCGCCGGCACCGACAGCTCCGGCTACTGGCAGCAGTACGAGTACGACCTGCTGGGCAACCGGAAGAAGCTGGTCGAGAAGGACCTCACGGGCAACGCGGCCAAGGACGCGACGACCACGTACGCCTACGGCAAGGCCGACGGCTCCCAGCCGCACACCCTGACCAAGGTGTCGAAGACCTACACCACCCCGGCAGGGGCCCAGGTCAAGGCCGAGGCCGATCGTCTCTACGAACTCACCGGCGAGACGAAGTCGGTCACCTCGATCCAGAACGGTGACAAGCAGTCGCTGACCTGGACGCCGGAGGGCCAGGTCGACCGGATCACCGGCTCGGGCGCCGGAGGCAAGACCCCCTACGTGGGCCTCGCCGACAAGTGCCTCGACCTCAAGAGCGGCGTCGCCGCCGCCGGGCAGGCGATCCAGCTGTACGCCTGTAACACCTCGGCGGCGCAGAGCTGGAAGTTCACTCCGACTCCGGCTCCCGTGGGCGGGGCGCAGAGCGACCCCAACCGGGGAAGCATGTCGGTCTACGACGACTGGTGCCTCCAGCCGGCGGCGAACACGGCCGGCTCCGCGGTGCAGATCCAGAAGTGCAACGGCGGTGCCGCGCAGGAGCTGAAGCGCAACACGGCGGGGCAGCTCACGCATGTCGCGTCCGGTCTGTGCCTGGCGGTGCAGGGCGCGAACTCGGCGAACTCCACGCCGATCGTTCTGGCCACCTGCGACGGTGCCGCCACCGCGCAGCTGTGGGCGCCCCAGAACGACACCCGCCACATCTACGGGCCGGACGGCAGCCGTCTGCTCACGATCAAGGGCAAGTCGGCCACGCTGTACCTCGGAGAGGCGGAGGTGACCGTCCAGCAGGGCGGTGTCCTGGTCAACACCCAGCGCACCTACGCCAGCGCCGGCGGCTCCGTCCTGCGGTACGCCTACGGCACCGGGGCGGACAATCTCGTCGCCCTGACCACCGATCACCAGGGCTCCACGTACGCCGAGGTCTCGCTCAGCGGGACCATGGCCGTCCGTATCCGCAAGCAGGATCCCTTCGGCAACCAGCGGGGTGCCGGAACGGTGGGTGCCGGCGCGCAGGCCCACACCGGGTTCCTGGGTGCGGTCCGTGACGACTCCTCCGGATACCAGCCGCTCGGCGTTCGTCTCTACGACCCGGTGGTCGGACGCTTCCTGTCCGCCGACCCGATCGTCGACCTGAACGATCCGTTGCAGTCCAACGGTTACGTCTACGCCCAGAACAACCCGGTCACGTATTCGGACCCGACCGGTCTGGCGATCACCCTGACCGCCTCCGAGCGGGCCGCGGCCCTCGCGGGCGCGGGACTGTCGGCGGCCCAGGTCGCCCAGGCGCAGGCGATGCAGGGCAAGTCCCTCACGTCCGTCATCCTCTCGGTCGCGTGGGAGACGCTGAAGGACTTCATCGGCATCAACGACGCCATGGCCTGCTTCGGCGGTGACATGTGGTCCTGCGGCAGCCTGATCATCGGGGCCATCCCGTGGACCAAGCTCGGCAAGATCCCGTCCGTCCTCAAGGCCGTCAACCGCACCATCGACGCCATCCAGGCGTTCAAGGCCGCCAAGAAGGCAGCCGAGGCGGTGCTCAAGGCCGCCAAGGCCGCCGAGGCAGCGGCCTTGAAGGCGAAGAAGGCGGCGATCGAGAAGGCGAAGAAGGAAGCCGCTCAACGGGCGAAGAAGAAGGCAGCCGAAGAGGCCAAGAGAAAGGCCGACGCGGCAGCCGCCGCGAAGCGGAAGACCGGTAACGGGACGCAGAAGCAGGCGCAGGCCAAGGCCGCTCCGAAGTCCACCTCCCAGCCCAAGAGCTCGGGCGGCGGCAAGGGCTCCGGCGGCAAGGTCAGCACCTCCAAGCCCGGTGGCTCCTCCGGCGGGTCGTCCCGTCAGAACGGTGGCGCCAGCGGCAGCGGTGGTGCCGGCAAGGCCGGTGAGAGCAGCACCTGCAACAGCTTCGTGCCCGGCACCAGGGTGCTGATGGCCGACGGCTCCACCAAGCCGATCGAGAAGGTCAAGGCGGGTGACAAGGTCGTCGCGACCGACCCGGAGTCCGGGCAGACCCGCGCCGAGACGGTCACCGCGGAGATCAAGGGCCGGGGTCTCAAGAACCTGGTCAGGATCACGATCGACACCGACGGCACGGCAGGCCCGAAGACGGCTCAGGTCACCGCGACCGACGGCCACCCCTTCTGGGTCCCCGAGCTCGGCGAGTGGATCGACGCCACCGACCTTCAGCCCGGTCAGTGGCTCCACACCAGTGCGGGCACGCGCGTCCAGATCGCCGCGATCCAGCGCTGGACGGTCACGGACGCCACGGTCCACAACCTGACCGTGGGCGACGTCCACACGTACTACGTGGTGACGAGGGGTGTCTCGCTCCTCACGCACAACACGAACTGCCCGGTGTTCCGCGGCACGACCGAGGGATTCGACGGCAGCCCCGGCACCCAGCGTGTCGGCGTCACCCCGACGTCCTCGGACCCGGGTGTGGCCACCATCTTCGCCACGCACTCGCAGCAGTACGGCGACTCCGTGGTGCAGATCGCGACCCCGGACGACCTGGTCGGGGTGGCGACCCACGAGGGCTACATCGCGCGGGAGATGGAGGTCGGTGTGGAGATATCACCGGCGGACTTCTCGCGGCGGTCCAGTATCTCGATTCCCGCCTCGGCCGCACGGGAGATCCTCGGGCGGATGGGCGTCAACATTCCCATGAGGATCGGCATCGAGGATCTCAATCCGCTCCTGGAGATGACGCCTAAACTCACAGCACAACAGATCGGACAGTTCGTGAGAGAGGCGGCGGCACATGGCAGCTGACGGGCTCCTCGGCATCGACCACGTCGAGCAGGTCTCGGACACCGAGGTCACCTGCGTCGTCCGTTGCCTTCGGGGAACCGTCTCGGTCGGAGACGTCATTCGTACGGGAAGGACGGCGGCCAACGCGGTCGTCGCCCTGGAGGCCACGGTCCACGCGATGTGGAGATACGGCCGGCCCGTCGAATTCGTCGACACCGTGCACACGGCGAAGGTGATGTTCACCGGGGCCGGAGCACGGGCTCTCGCCGAATGCCGCGAGGTCGCCACCGGCGTCCTCTGACCCAGGCTGTCCTCGCATCTCCGGATCCCGCCTCCACGATCACGTCGTGGAGGCGGGATCCGCCGCGTTTCCGTCACCCCCGCCTCTCCGCCTCCAGCGCCAGCGCCTGTTCCATCACCGCCTTGGCGATCGGGGCCGCGTTGCCGCCGCCGCTGATGTCGGTGCGGCTGGCCTCCGCGTCCTCCACCACGACCGCGACCGCGACGGCCGGCTGGGCCGAGTCGGCGGCCTGGGCCCAGGCGATGAACCAGGCGTACGGGGTGCCCGTGTTGCCCAGGCCGTGCTGGGCCGTGCCGGTCTTGCCGCCGACGCGGGCGCCGGGGATCGCCGCGTTGGTGCCGGTACCCTCGTCGACCGCGCGGACCATCAGGTTCTGGAGCTGGTTCGCGGTGGAGGGGCGCATCGCCTGGCGGTAGCTGCGGCGGCCGGTGGTGTCGACCGTGGTGCCGCCCGCCGTGGTGGTGCGCTCGACCAGGTGCGGGGCGGCGATCTCGCCGTTGTTCGCGACCGCCGCCGCCACCATCGCCATCTGCAGCGGGGTCGCCGCCGTGTCGAACTGGCCGATCGAGGAGAGGGCGAGCTGGTCGTCGCCCATGGCGGTGTCGAAGTTCGACTTCGCCACCCAGGACGGGACCCGCAGGCCCGTGTCGTTGAAGCCGAACCTCCCGACCGCGGCCACCATGTCCGTGAGCCCCACCTTCACCCCCAGCCCCGCCATCACCGTGTTGCACGACCACTGGATCGCGTACGCCAGCGAGGCGTCCGCGCAGCCCGTCGCCTCGTTCGGCAGCACCTGGCGGGTGCCCGGCAGCACGAAGGGGTCCGGGATGCCGGTCGGCGCGTCCACGTCCGTCACCACGCCCGCGTCCAGCGCCGCCGCCGCGGTGACGATCTTGAACGTGGAGCCCGGCGGATAGGTCTGCCGCAGCGCCCGGTTCAGCATGGGCTGCTCCGGGGCCGCGTTCAGGCTCTTCCACGCGTCCGTCACCGCCGGGCCCGTCCCCGACAGCGCGCCCGGCTCGTACGAGGGGGAGGACACCAGCGCCAGGATCCGGCCGCTCGCCGGCTCGATCGCCGCCACCGCGCCCCGGCGGCCGTCCAGGCCCCGGTACGCCGCCTCCTGCATCCGGGCCCGGATGGTGGTGACCACGTCGCCGCCCGGCTGCCGGCCGCGGCTGATGTCGTTCCACAGCGGGAGCGGCGCCAGCATCGGGTCGGTGCCCGAGAGCAGGTCGTCCTCCGCGTTCTCCAGCAGCGAGGTGCCGTACGTCTGCGAGGCGTACCCCGTCACCGGCGCGTACAGCGGGCCCTGGGTGTACGTGCGCTCGTAGCGCAGCTGCTGGCCGCTGTCGCGCGAGCCGGTGACCGGGCGCCCGTCCACGACGATCTCGCCGCGCGGCTCGCCCCAGCGGGTGATCGCGATCCGGCGGTTGGCCGGGTTGTCGTCGTACGCGTCGGCCTCGAAGACCATCACCCGCGCCGCGTTGACGAGCAGCGCGACCAGCAGGACCAGGCAGAGCGCCGCCGCCCGGCGGATGTAGCGGATCACTTCGCGTCCTCCACGATCGGGGCGATGACGCCCCCGTCGGCCATCTCCGGGCGCGGTGCCCGCGCCGAGTCGGAGACCCGGACCAGCAGCGCCACGATGATCCAGTTGGTGACGACCGAGGAGCCGCCCTGGGCCAGGAAGGGCATCGCCATGCCGGTCAGCGGGATCAGGCCCATCACCCCGCCCGCGATGACGAAGACCTGGAGGGCGAGGATCGAGGCCAGGCCGATGGCCAGCAGCCGCCCGAAGGGGTCGCGCAGGGCGAGCCCCGCCCGGTAGCCGCGGGCGACCAGCAGCGCGTACAGGAGGAAGAGGGCGGTCAGGCCGACCAGGCCCAGCTCCTCGCCCGCCGTCGCCAGGATGAAGTCGGACTTGGCGGCGAAGCCGATCAGGACCGAGTGGCCGAGGCCGAGGCCCGCGCCGAGCATCCCGCCGGCCGCGAAGGCGAACAGCGACTGGGCGAGCTGCCCCGGCCCGTCCCCGGCCCGGATCGAGGCGAACGGGTCGAGCCAGTCCTGCACCCTGCTGTGCACGTGCGGTTCGAGCGAGCCGACCAGGAAGGCCCCGGCCGCCGCGAGCACGAGCCCGACCGCGATCCAGCCGGTCCGGCCGGTCGCCACGTACAGCATGATCACGAACAGGCCGAAGAAGAGCAGCGAGGTGCCCAGGTCGCGCTCCAGCACCAGGACGCCGACGCTGAGCAGCCAGATCGCCACGATCGGGCCCAGCACCCGCCCGGTGGGGAACTGGAACCTCCAGATCCGGCGGCCGGTGAACACGAGCGCGTTGCGGTTGGCGGCCAGGTACGCGGCGAAGAAGACCGCCAGCAGGATCTTGGCGAACTCCCCGGGCTGGAACGAGAGTCCGCCGAGCCGGATCCAGATCTTGGCCCCGTTCACCGCCGGGAAGAAGATCGGCAGGATCATCAGGACCAGCGCCGTGGCCACCGAGAGGTACGCGTACCGCTGGAGCGTCCGGTGGTCGCGCAGCAGCACCACCACGACCGTGAACAGCGCGACCCCGAGCGTCGACCACACCAGCTGGGTGGGCGCCGCGCGGTCGCCGGGGGTCTCCAGGTCCAGCCGGTAGATGAGGACCAGGCCGAGGCCGTTGAGCAGCACCGCGATCGGCAGCAGCAGCGGGTCGGCGTACGGGGCGCGCCAGCCGACCGCCAGGTGCGCGAGCAGCGCCAGCCCGCCGAGCCCGGCGCCGTAGCGGGCGGCGTCCGGCGGCACGGCGCCGCTGCGGGCGAGGCCGACCTCGGCGTAGCCGTAGACGCAGATGAGGACGGCGCAGACGAGGAGGGAGAGTTCCACGCCGCGGCGCTTGGGGATGCGCAGCCCCGGCGGGGGCGCGTCCCGCGCGTCCTTCTGCTTCGTCGGCGGCGCTGCGGTCATGGACCGCAACGTAGCAAGCGGTAAGCTTTATGTCCCTTTTGCGTGACGGTGCGCCGCGTCGGGGTCCGTGCCGGGGCCGGTGCCGGGCTCCGCGTCGGGGTCCGTCCCGCCGTCCGGCTCCCCGTCCTCCGGCTCGTGGTCCGGGTCCGCCTCCTCGTCCGGGTCCGCCAGGCGCACGTACTCCGGGAGCTCCAGGCGCGCCACCGCCCCGCCGTCCGGCGCGTTGGCGAAGACCAGGTCCGCGCCGATCACCTCCGCCTGGCCCACCGCGATCGTCAGGCCCAGCCCGTGGCCCTTGCCGCCGCTCTCGGTGCGGAACCGCTGCGGGCCCGCCGCCAGCAGGTACTCCGGGTAGCCGGGGCCGTGGTCCCGTACGGTCACGACCGGGCCGGACACGCTCAGCACCACCGGCGGCAGGCCGTGCCGGTGCGCGTTGGCGACCAGGTTGCCGAGGACCCGCTCCAGGCGCCGCCGGTCCGTCTCCACGGCCGCGTCCCGCTCGATCCGGACCTCGGTCGGCGTGCCGGAGGCCCGCACCACGCGCTCGGCGAGCGGGCCGAGGTCGTACACGGCGAGGTCCACGGTCTCGGTGCCCGCGTCGAGCCGGGAGATCTCCAGCAGGTCCTCGGTGAGCCCCCGCATCGCCTTGACCCGGTCCTTCACCAGCTCCGACGGGCGCCCCTCGGGCAGCAGTTCGGCCGCGGCGGACAGCCCGGTCAGCGGGGTGCGCAGCTCGTGCGCCACGTCGGCGGTGAAGCGCTGCTCGGTCTGGAGCTTGCGCTGGAGCGAGGACGCCATGGTGTCCAGGGCCCCCGACACCGTCGCCACCTCGTCCTGGGGCCGCGAAGGGTCCTCGGTACGGGGGTCGTTGACGCGCGCGTCGAGGTCGCCCGCGCTGATCCGCCGGGCCACCTGCGCGGTGAGGTGCAGCCGCCGGGTGATCCGGGTGACGGCGAAGGAGCCGACGAGCAGGGTGACGCCGATGGCGAGCACGGAGGAGCCGAGGATCGAGCGGTCGAGGCCCTCGATGGTGGCGACGCCGCTGGAGTAGTCGAGGCGGACGGCGAGGGCCCTGCCGTCCGCCGGGCCCGCGGCCCACATCGTCGGCCGGCCCTGGTACTCGGTGACCATGGTGCCCCGGTCGCCGCGCAGCGCCAGCGCCCGCAGCGAGCCCGGCAGGCCGTCCGGGTCCACCCCGGCGAACCGGGGCAGCGGCTCGCCCGCCTCGTACAGCCGGCTGACCTCGCCCAGCCGGGCGAGCGCCTTGTCCCGGGAGTCCTTCACCGTCTGGCTCGCCACCGACACGTGCACGAGCACGCCGAGCAGCGCCGCCAGCGCGCAGCACATGACGGTGATGAAGACCGCGGACTTCCAGGTGAGGGTCGCGGTCCAGGCGGGCAGTCGGGGGCGGCGGCGTCTCACCGGCTCGCCTCGGGCGGCGCGCCGGGTGCCGGTCCGGTCCTGCCGTCCCAGGGCGCCGATCCGGGCCGGCCGTCCCAGGGCTGCGCGGACGCCGTGGTGGGGGTGGCGGTGGGGCTGACGAACGCGGGCGCCGGGACCATCGTGGCCCCAGGGCCCGGCGGCTTGACCCGGACGATCTCGTCCCGCGCGGGCAGCATCGTGCGCTGCTGCGGGTCCCAGGTCCAGGCGGTCCGGTACTCGTAGCCCGGGATGCCCGCCGAGCTGACCCGCATGATCAGGTCCCGGCCGGCCAGCTCGACGCTGACCACCTGGTCGACGGTGGACATGATCCGGGTCAGGCCGCCGTTCTCGGCGAGGTAGACGCGGACGCCGAGCTGCTGGTCGGGCATCCGGATGCCGACGATCAGCTCGTCGCGCCCGTTGCCGGTGAGGTCGCGGTAGTACGGGGTGAGGACCGGGCAGTGCGGGCGGTCGGTGGCGCACGCGCCGATCGCCTTCACGGTCTGCTCGTAGAGCCCGTCCGCGCCGCTGCGGGCGTCGCCGTGGGCGCGCACCTCGGCCTGCACGACCGCCACCGGGTCCACCGAGCGCACGTCGTTGTCCGGGACGGCGACGCCGGGCACCCGCTGGGTGTCGGACTCGCCGTAGTCGATCGGCGGATTGGTCGCGGGGGGCAGGTCGGGCCAGAGGCGGACCGGTCCCACGGCGGTCGGGGTGGGGCCCGCGCTCCGGAGGTCGCCCTGGTTGCCGCAGCCGGCCAGGGCGAGCGCGCCGAACAGCGCCGCGGCCGATACGGCCGCGGCGCCGATGAGCTGCCTTCCGCGGGGTCCCACGTTCTTCCTTCGGGTCTCACTTCACCGGGGGTCGGCGAAGGCGAGGATGCTGCCGGTCCTCCCATAGACCTTATTCGTAAGGAAGTCCTTTTTGTCTATTTGTGGCGGCGGGAGCGCCCGGCCGCCGTCACATCCGGTGCCGCTCCATCCGCGCCAGCGCCGCCCGGCAGAGCGTGAGCAGCTTCTCGTCGTCGTGCACGTCGTGCGAGCCCGCCCCGTCCTCGCGCGCGTTGTGCCGGTGTCTCCTGGCCAGCTCGGTACGGATCGCGAACTCCGCCTCCGCCGCCGCCGGGCCCATCTCCGCCAGGCACTCGGCCACCGTCACCCGCGTGTGCCGGTTCTCCTCCCAGGCCGCGAGCAGCACCGGAAGCACCGACTCCGCCTCCCCCGACACCCGCCACAGCGCCGCTGCCGACCGCACCCGCACCCACAGGTCCCGCGACCCCAGCCCGGCCCGCAGCGCGGGCGCCGCCGAGGCCGCCGCCGGGCCGATCGCGCCCAGCGCCCGCGCCGCCGCGCACCACTCCGCGCCCGAGGACCCCGGCCGCAGCCAGCGGTCCAGCGCCTCCACCGCCTCCTCGGGGGAGCCGTCCAGCGCCCACACCGCCTGCGCCGCCATCGACGACACCGCCGCCGCCTCGGAGCCCAGCAGCGCCCGCGCGTCCTCCAGCGCCTCCCGGGCCGCCGGGCCGAACGCCGCCAGGGTCCGCAGACACGCCTCCCGCACCCAGTCCCGCCGGTTCGGCGGCGCCCCGCGCAGCACCCGCAGCACCTCCGGCAGCGCCTGCACGCCCCGGACCGCGCCCAGCGCGCACAGCAGCGGCGCCGCCCGGTCGTACAGCAGCTCGTCCAGCTCCACCTCCGCGAGCCCGCGCCGCAGCGCCGGGGCGAGCGGCAGCGCCGCCGGGCCCAGCGCCTTCACCGCGTACAGCAGCTCCCGGCGCACCTCGCCCTCCTCCAGGGCGCGCGCCAGCAGCGGGATCGCCCGCGCGTCCCCGCACCGGGCCAGCGCCAGCAGCGCCCCGCCCCGCCCGCCGGCCGGACCCGGCGGCCCCAGCGGGCCCGCCGGGGCCGCGGCGAGCCGCTCCGACAGCGCGTCCGCCGAGGGGCCCGCCAGCTCGAAGAGCCGCTCCAGGAAGGACGTGGCCGCCTCGCGCAGCCGCGGCTCCGGATCGCTCAGCTGCGCGCCGATCAGCCGGACCACCTCGTCGTACCGCCCCCGCCAGACCCGTATCAACGCCCCGCACAGCCAGATCGCGTCCGAGCGCTGCCCCCAGTCGGGGCTGCGGAGCTGGGCCAGGATCAGCGCGATGCGCTCGTCCACCCGGTCGTCGAGCGCGGTGTGCAGGGTGCGCAGCAGCTCCTCGGTCCACGGCGTCGGGCGGCCCGCCGAGTGCTCCTCCAGCAGCTCCCTGACCTGCCCGATCAGCGTCGGCGTGGCCGCCCTCGGGGTCTCCCCGGGCCCCTCGGCGGCGGGCACCGCGCGCACCTCGTCGAGCAGCACGGTCACCCGGTCCACCACGTCGTCCGGGATCTCGGCGGGCGCCACCCGGGCCAGCTGCGCCAGCGCCGCGAGCCGCAGCCCCGGGGCCTGCGCCGCCCGGGAGAGCCAGCCCAGCCAGTCGACCGTCTCCGCGCGCAGCGACTCGTGGCGCAGCGCCAGCCGGCCCACCGCGTGCACCAGGGCCAGGCGCACCTCGGTGTCCCGCTCCACGGTGAGCCGCTCCCGCAGCAGCCCGAGCACCCGGACCGGGTCGGGGTGCAGCGAGGCGAGCGCGCACGGGGCCGCGATCCGCACCTCGGGGTCGGCGTCGCGCAGCAGCCCGAGGAAGACGTCGGCACCGGCCGCGATGGCGGCGGCGGCCATCGCGAAGTTCGCCGCCGGTATGAACTCGGCGTCCTCCGCGTCGAGTTCGGCGACCTCCTCGTCGTCGCCGAGGTCGATGCCGCCGATGCTGGTCAGCAGCTCCACGATGCAGCCCCGGTCCTGGACCTCGGGGTCGGCGACGAGTTCGAGCAGGAAGGGGATGCAGGCGAGGGTCGAGTCGTACACGTCGCCCTGGTGGTGCACCGCGCCGTACATGCCGTCCAGCGCGTTCTCCCGCTCCAGGGAATCGGCGGAGGCGAGCCCGCGCAGGAGCTCCGGCACGTCGTCCGCCGGGCCGTACGCGTGGCCCAGCGAGGCCCAGTCGACCTCCTCGATCCCCGTCAACATGCCAGGCCGCCTTCCCCGTGAGCGCTGTACCAGGGAGCAAGTGTGCACCAACGCGCTGAGAACGAGGGCTCGCCTGCCGGACGCTCTCCGCGAACCCCCGCCGGGCCGCTCGCTTTGCGCCACCCGCCGTTCCGCCCGGCGCCGCGCCGGACCCCCGCGGGACCGCTCCCGGACCCCCTCAGGACCCCCGCGGAGCCCCCGCATCCGGTCCGTACCACTCCCCGGGGACGGCCGACCGGCCCGGTTCCCCGGCGGGCGGGCCGCCGGGCCGCCGCGGCGGCGTTGCGTGACTTTGTCCTGAACGGACCGCCACGGGAGGGGCGGGGGCAGGGTGGGCGATCCGGCCAGGGGGCTCGTTCACGGCGCGCGCCCCCCTCCGGGGCGGGGCTCGGTGTCGGGGTCCGGCGGCTCCGGCGGCTGGTCCGCCGCCCGGACCCGGACGAAGCGGGCCGTGTCCTGGCGGCCCGCCGGGACCCGCAGCTCGACCGGCAGGTGCTCGGTCAGCGGGCGGACGGTCCCGTGCTCCGGGTCCGCCATCGGCCCCGCGAGCAGCCCCGCCGTCAGCGCGGCGACCTCCCGGGCCTGTGGCGCGGTCAGCCGGGGGGCGGTGCGCAGGGTGCGCCCGTCCGGCAGCCGGACCAGCACCGCGTGCGGGCGCTCGGGCGGGCCGAAGACGCCGACGAGGACGGCGTCCCGGGTGTCCGCGTACCGCACCTTCCGCCAGGACCAGGTGCCGCCCGCCCGGTACGCCGAGCTCCACGCCTTCGCCACGATCCCCTCCACCCCGGCCCCGCGCAGCGCGCCGAACCACTCCCGCGCGGTGGCCGCGTCCTCCGTGGCCAGCACCCGCTGGAGCGGCGGCCCGGTGCCGTCGAGGGCCGCGCCGAGCAGCTCCCAGCGCTCCCGCAGCGGCCGGGCGCGCAGGTCGTGCCCGGGGAGGGCGAGGAGGTCGAAGGCGATGTACGAGACGGGGACGCCGGCCCGCTCCCGCTCCCGGTGCGGGCGCAGCAGGTCGGTGAAGCTGAGCCGCCCGTCGCGGTACGCGCAGAGCTCGCCGTCCAGCACGATCCCGGGCGGCAGCCGCTCGCCCAGGTACGCGGCGACCGCCGGGAAGTCGGGGGAGAGGTCGCGGCGGGCCCGGGACTGGAGGAAGACCCGGCCCCCTTCCAGGACGAAGGCGAGCGCGCGGAAGCCGTCGAGCTTGAGGGAGTACTGGTAGCCGCCGGGCACCCCGTCCGCCGCCGGGATTTCGTCGGCGGCCCGGGGCCGCATCACGTCGACGGGCGGCCGGAGCACGACGGCGTCACCGGGGCCGGGGCTCCCGGCCCCGGCCCCGACCCCCGCCCCCGCCCCGTTCACGGCAGCACCCCCGCCGCCGCCGGGTCGAGGAGCGGGGCGAGCAGGTCCCCGTACCGCTCCAGGCGGCCGGGCATGTCGGACAGGAGGACGACGAGCCGGTCCGGGGAGGCGCAGTCCGCCACCTCCGCCCAGGTGACCGGGGCCGAGACTGCGGGCAGCGGGCGGGCCCGCAGGGTGTAGGGGGTGGCGGTGGTCTTCGCGGCGGCGTTCTGGCTGTGGTCGACGAAGACCTTCCCCGGGCGCAGCGCCTTCGCCATCCGGTGCACGACCAGGCCCGGGTGCGCCGCCTCGGCCTCGACGGCGAGCGCGCGGGCGTACGCGGACACCTCCTCGGACGGGGTCGGCCGCAGCGGGACCAGCAGGTGCAGCCCCTTGGCGCCGGAGGTCTTCGGGTACGCGGTGAGTCCGTCGGCCGCGAGGCGGTCCCGCAGCCGGCGGGCGACCAGGCAGCACTCGACGACCGTCGCGGGCGGCCCCGGGTCGAGGTCGAGGACGAGCCGGTCGGCGAGCGCGGGGGCGTCCGCCCGCCACTGAGGGGTGTGGAACTCGACCACCAGGTTCGCGGCCCACATCAGCGAGGCCAGGTCCTGGACCATCACCTGCCGGGCCCGGGGGTCCTCGGAGCGGGGCACGGGCGTGGTCTTCACCCAGGCGGGGGTGCCGGGCGGCGGGTTCTTGGTGAAGAAGAGCTGCCCGTCCGGGCCGTCCGGGTAGCGCAGGAAGGAGACCGGGCGGTCGCGCAGATGCGGCAGGATCGCGGGCGCCACCGTGGCGTAGTAGTGCAGCAGCTCGCCCTTGGTGGTGCCGGTGGCGGGGTGGAGGACCTTGTCCAGGTTGCTGAGCGCCAGCCGCCGCCCCTCCACCTCTGTGATGGGCGTCATACGATGAGAATCCCACGATTACCCCCTATGCGGTGTGATCCGCCAGGAAACGGCGCGAAAGGTGACGAACGTGCGATCCATCTGGAACGGCGCCATATCCTTCGGCCTCGTCAGCATCCCGATCAAGCTGGTCAACGCCACCGAGAGCCGTTCGGTCTCCTTCCGCCAGATCCACCTGGAGGACGGCGGGCGCGTCCGCTACCGCAAGGTGTGCGAGCTGGACGGGGCGGAGGTCTCCCCGGCGGAGATCGGCAAGGCGTACGAGGACGCCGACGGCTCGATGATCCCGATCACCGACGAGGACCTGGCCGCCCTGCCGCTCCCGACGGCGAAGACGATCGAGATCGTGGCGTTCGTCCCGGCGGGCGAGATCGACCCGCTCCAGATGGACGCCGCCTACTACCTCTCCGCCAACGGGGTCCCCGCCGCCAAGCCGTACACCCTGCTGCGCGAGGCGCTGAAGCGCAGCGACAAGGTGGCCGTGGCCAAGTACGCGCTGCGCGGGCGGGAGCGGCTGGGGATGCTGCGGGTGGTGGACGACGTGATCGCCATGCACGGGCTGCTGTGGCCGGACGAGATCCGCGCCCCGGAGGGCGTCGCCCCGGAGACCCCGGTCACCGTGCGGGAGGCCGAACTCGACCTGGCGGACGCGCTGATGGCGACGCTGGGGGAGGTGGACATCAGCAGCCTGCGCGACGACTACCGCGAGGCGGTGGAGGAGATGATCGCCGCGAAGGCCGAGGGCGGCGCGGGCCTGGCGCCCGCCGAGCCCGCGGAGGGCGGAGGCGGCGGGCAGGTGATCGACCTGATGGCGGCCCTGGAGAGCAGCGTCCGCGCGGCCCGGGAGGCGCGCGGCGAGTCCGCCGGGCCGGACGAGGGCGCGGGCGGCGGCGCCGACGAGGGCGCGGCGGTCGCCGAGGTGACCGAGCTCAAGCCGCGCAAGCGGCCCGCGCGGGCGCCCGCCGCCCCCAAGGAGACGGGGGCGAAGAAGTCCACGGCCCGGACGGCTGCGAAGAAGACGGCCGCGTCGGCACCGGCGCGCAAGTCCACCGCCACCAAGAGCACGTCCGCCGCCAAGGGCACGTCCGCCGCCAAGAGCACCGCCGCCGCGAAGAGCACCGCCAAGAAGCAGCCCGCCAAGGCGGCGAAGAAGGCGGTGCCGCGCAAACGCTCCGCGTGACCCGAGGAGTACGGAGCGTTGGCCGGAAGTGTGCCCGGATGCATCGGACACTCCCGGATCGGCGTTCCGGGTAAAGAATTCGCCATGATGCCGAGCGGCCCTTCGGATAGGCCGTCACGCGCTCGCGCGTACACGTCTGTGGGTAGCGCACACGCGTGTTCCTGACTGTTTTCGGTCGCGAAGCGGCCCGCTCGGGGGTGCCCCGACCTGCTGCTGACCAGGCCGGGGCGCGGGGGGCGTGTCCGGATCGCTTCGGCCGCCGCGGGTCGTACATGGGGCCGGTGTATCCTCGGGGATCAAAAAAGGTCCGGAAAATTTAACCGGAATTCAATGTTCCCCTTTACTTCGCCGACACAGCCCGTTTACGCCGGAGATCTTTGACAAAGCGAAGCGATGGTTTTTAGACTCGCTGGACGACAGTCTAGGGGGAGACGATGAGTCAGCGTACGCAGGAAAAACCGAAACCTCTGATACCCGACGTTTATTTCGACCGTTCCGACCGTATGGGCCATGCCGACCGTGTCGAACGCGTCGACCGGGATTCCGTCGGCAGCGAGAGCTGGCGGATCCTCGTGGTGGAAAGCGAGCTCCGGTACGCGGAATCGCTCGTGACGGGCCTGCGGCGGCACGGCCACCAGGTGTCCACGGTCGAGACCGGCGGCGCCGCGCTCCAGGTGTACACCTCGGCCGACCTGGTCCTGATCGACCTCGAACTGCCCGATCTCGACGGACTTGAGGTCTGTCGGGCCATTCGCGCCGCCGGGGACACCCCGATCATCGCCGTCACCGCCCGCGGTTCCGAACTCGACCGGGTCCTCGGCCTCCAGGCCGGCGCCGACGACTACATGGTCAAACCGTACGGATTCCGCGAGCTCATGGCCCGTATGCAGGCCGTCATGCGCCGGGCCAGGCCCCGCCCGCGCGCCGTCGACGTCATCGACCAGGGGCCCCTCCGTATTGACGCCGGCGCCCGCCAGGTCAGCCTCGACGGAAAGCGGATCGACGTCACCCGAAAAGAGTTCGACGTCCTTTATCTGCTCGCCTCGAATCCCGGGAACGTCGTGCCCCGTAAAAGGCTCATGCAGCAGATATGGGGAGATTCCTGGTCGCGCAGAACCGTGGACACCCATGTGAGCAGCCTCCGTAACAAGCTCGGTTGCCGGGACTGGATCGTCACCATTCGCGGTGTCGGATTCAAACTCGGCAACGTGTAATTCGGCAGCGTCGGCGCACGGATTCGAAACACGGAGAACCGGAAAATGACTCACCCCCCGACGCAGCCGCCCCGGCGGGCCGTGTGCGTGGGCGAGGACTGCAGGCGCG
This sequence comes from Streptomyces sp. NPDC048659, assembly GCF_040650575.1. Lineage (NCBI taxonomy): Bacteria > Bacillati > Actinomycetota > Actinomycetes > Kitasatosporales > Streptomycetaceae > Streptomyces > Streptomyces sp. NPDC048659. Next base: position 18,155 of record NZ_JBEZHM010000043.1, read on the forward strand.
GCGCCGTCGACGGCGGCGGCAGACGGCGGGCCCGGCCGGACCTCCGGCTCTGCCCCTCCTGTCTGGACCGGCTGGTCGCGGTCCTGGAAGAACTTCCCCGTCTCTACGCCGAGTGCGAGCGGGTGCTCGGCGGCGCCGGTGCCGCGCGCGGCACCGGCGAACGGCGCGGCACCGGCGGCAGACCCGCCGGCATCCCCCTCAACGGGGCGGCGGCGGAGGCGCGTTCGGCGATCGTCGCCACCCTCGGCTCCTGGAGCGGCCTCGTCGCCGACGAGCGCGGCTTCCCCGTTCCCCGGCGCACCCCCGACCACCTGGCCGCGTTCCTGCTGCGCAGCGCCGAGTGGCTGGCCGCCCACCCCGCCGTCGCGGACGCCACCCGCGAGCTGGAGCGGCTGGCCGCCGCCGCCCGGCGGGTGGCCCGCGAACCGGCCCGCCGGCACCCGGTCGGCCCCTGCGTCGAGCCCGGCTGCGGCGGGCTGCTCGCCGTCGTCGACGGCAGCCGGCAGATCCTGTGCGACGCGGACCCGGCGCACCGCTGGGCGGGCCACGAGTGGACCCGGCTGCGCCGCGCCATGCCCCCGGCCCGGGACGCGGCCCCCGAACCGGCCGAACGCTGGCTCACCGCCCGCGACATCGCCGACCTGTGGGGCGCGCCGACCGGGACCGTCTACCGGCTCGCCAGCGAACAGCACTGGCGGCGCCGGAACCGCTACGGCCGCACCTACTACGCGGAGAGCGACGTCCACGGCACCCTGAGCGCCCGAAGGCCCAGAGCGCCCCGAAAGCCCGCGGCGCCCAGAACACCAGCGATGAAGTGACCGCCACCCGACGCCCCGCCCCCGGCACCCACCCGGACGGCGGGGCGTCGCCGTTCCCGCGCCCCCGACCCCGTACGCCGGCCCCCGACCCCGTACGCCGGCCCCCGACCCCGTACGCCGGCCCTCGATCCCGTACGCCCGGCCCCCGCCTCGTACGACGCCCCCCGCCCCGCACACCGGCCCCGACCCCGTACACCGACCCCATCCCGTATCCGAGGAGACCCCCGCCCGATGCAGGCCGAAGCCTGGTTCCTGGAGGTGGGCCCCCCGGGGCCCGCCCCAGCCGTCCGCACCGCCCCCGCCGTCCCCGCCGTCTTCGACGCCCACGAGCGGCGCCGTCTCGCCGCCTTCGTGCGGGACGCCGACCGGGAGCTCTACACCGTCGCCCACCTCGCCCTGCGCACCCTCCTCGCGCGCGGGCTCGGCCGGGCGCCCGGGGAGCTCGTGTTCGCGCGCGAGCCCTGCCCCTGCTGCGGCGCCGCGCACGGGCGGCCGGTGCTCGCCGAGCCCGAGCCGCCGCTGCACTTCTCCCTCTCGCACACCGAGGGCCTCGTCCTCGTCGCCCTCGCCCCCGTGCCCGTCGGCGCCGACGCCCAGCTCCGCCCCGCGCCCGGCGACGTGCCCGCGCTGCTGCCCGCGCTCCACCCCGACGAGCGCGCCGCCGTCGCCGCCACACCCGGAACCGCCCGCCGGGCCGCCGCCTTCGGGCGCCTCTGGGCGCGGAAGGAGGCGTATCTGAAGGGCCTCGGCACCGGGCTCGGCCGCGCCACCACGCTGGACGACCTCGGCGCCGACCCGGCCGGCTGGACCGTGGACGACCTGCCCTGCGGACCCCGCCACCACGCCGCCCTCGCGCTGCGCGCGCCCCGGCCCGCGACCGTGCCGCCGAGGGTCCACCACGTGCCGTCCCTGACCGCGCTCTGAGAGAACCCGCACACCCCGGCCGGGATTTGAGAAACCCGACACAGCTCTGACACGGCGCTCATTGAACGCCGCCGCCGGTCCGAAGAAGCTGGACGTCAAGGTCGGTGCGCTGTCTCCACCGCGCGGCCCGCCCGGCCGGACCCACCGTCTCCCGGCCGCCCCCACGCCGTGTCCGCCATCCGCCGCCGTCGTGCTGCCCATCCCGCAGCCGGCGGCGCACGCGTTCCGGCACCCGCCGCGCCACCCCCCCCACAGGGCCTTCGCACCGCTCACCGCACACCGCACACCGCACACCAGAGAGAGGACACCGCCATGACCATGGCCATCCCATCGACCCGGACCGTCGCGGACCTGCTGCTCCAGGCCGCGGAGGCACACCCCGGCTCCGGCGTGCTCTACCACGAGGGCGACGCCGCCGCCCCGGCCGCCGCCCTCCAGCCGTACCCGGAGCTGGTGCGCGAGTCCCGCCGGGTCCTCGCCGGGCTGCGGGCCCGCGGGCTCGCCCCGCAGGACAAGGTCGTCCTGCTCCTGGAGCGCCCGAGGGAGTTCCTCACCGCCTTCTGGGCCTGCCTCCTCGGCGGCTACGTGCCGGTGCCGATGGCCCCGCTCGGCGGCGACCCCGAGCGCTGGGCCGCCCAGCTCGGGCACGTCCACACCCTGCTCGACGGGCCGCTCGTCGTCACCAGCGACAGCCTGGCCGCCGAGCTGCCCCGGGTCGACGGCCTCTCCGTCACCGCCCTCGACACGCTGTACGGCGACGAGCCGGCCGAGGCGCTCCACGAGGCGGACCCCGAGGACACCGCGCTGCTCGTCCTCACCTCCGGCTCCACCGGCAACTCCAAGGCCGTGCGGCTCACCCACACGAACCTGATCGCCTCCATGGCGGGCAAGAACACCGCCCACCGCATCGGCGCCGACGACACCTCCCTCAACTGGGTCTCCTTCGACCACGTCGCCGCGCTCCTGGAGTGCCACCTGCTGCCGCTGTCCGTCGGCGCCACCCAGCTGCACGTCGAGGCCAAGGTCGTCCTCGGCGAACCGCTCGACTTCCTGCGGCTGATCTCGCGCTACGGCGTCACCATGACCTTCACCCCGAACTTCCTGCTCGGGCTGCTCAACGCCGCCGCCGACCGGCTCGACGAGCACGGGCCCGTCGACCTGTCCACGCTGCGGCACATCATCAGCGGCGGCGAGGCCGTCGTCCGCACCACCGGCGAGGCGTTCCTCGCGCACTTCGCCCCGTACGGCCTCAAGGGCGACAGCCTCTGGCCCGCGTTCGGCATGACCGAGACCTGCGCCGGGTCCATCTACTCGCGCGAGTTCCCCGCCACCGACCAGGGCCAGGAGTTCGCCAACCTCGGCCGCCCCGTCGAGGGCCTGCGGATCCGCGTCGCCGACGAGCACGACCGGCCGCTGGCGGCGGGGGAGACCGGCGAGCTCCAGCTCAGCGGCCCCATGATCACGCCCGGCTACCACAACAACGAGCAGGCCACGAAGGACGCCTTCACCTCCGACGGCTGGTTCCGCAGCGGCGACCTGGGCCGGATCGACGACGGGCGCCTCACCCTCGTCGGCCGCAGCAAGGACAGCATCATCGTCAACGGCGTCAACTACTTCAGCCACGACATCGAGACCCTGCTCCAGGAGCTCGACGACGTCGCCCGCTCCTACGTCGCCGCCTTCCCGACCCGCGCCCCCGGCTCCGACACCGAGCAGCTCGTCGTCGCCTTCCACCCCGAGGTCGAGGACGGCGACGAACTCGGCCTCTACCGGGTCCTGTCGGCGGTCCGCGCCAGCGTCGTCATGCACTGGGGCTTCCGCCCCTCGCTGATCCTCCCGCTGCCGAAGGACGCCTTCCCGAAGACCAGCCTCGGCAAGATCCAGCGCCCGCTCATGCGCAAGCGGCTCGAAGCCGGGGCGTACGCGGAGACCGCCGACGCCGTCGCCGACCTGGTCCTGCGCCGCCTCGGCGGCTACACCGCGCCCGAGGGCGAGACCGAGACGGTCCTCGCCGGGATCTACGCGGAGATGTTCGACACCGACCCGGCGAAGCTGAGCGCCACCGCCAACTTCTTCGACCTCGGCGGCACCTCGCTCGACATCCTGCGGCTGCGCAGCCTGGTCGCCCGCCGGCTCGGCGCGCACGACCTCCAGATCATCACCGTCCTGATGGCCCCGACCGTGCGCGCGCTGGCCGCCCGGCTCGCCGAGGACGCGGCCGGCGGGGCGGCGGAACGCCCGTACGACCCGATCGTGCCGATGCAGGTGGTCGGCGACAAGACGCCGCTGTTCTGCGTCCACCCCGGCGTCGGCGAGGTCCTCGTCTTCGTCAACCTCGCCAAGTACTTCGTCGGCGACCGCCCCTTCTACGCGCTGCGCGCCCGGGGCTTCAACCCCGGCGAGAAGCCCTTCGGGAGCTTCGAGGAGATGGTGGGCACCTACGTGGCCGCCGTCCGCGAGAAGCAGCCGCACGGCCCGTACGCCCTGGCCGGCTACTCCTACGGCGGCGCCGTCGCCTTCGAGATGGCCAAGGTCCTGGAGGCGGCGGGGGAGAAGGTCGACTTCGTCGGCTCCTTCAACCTGCCCCCGCACATCAAGTACCGCATGGACGAGCTCGACTTCGTCGAGACCGCCGCCAACCTCGCCTTCTTCCTCGCCCTCATCGACAAGAAGCAGTCGCTCGACCTGCCGAAGGAGCTGCGCCACCTGTCGAAGGAGGAGCAGCTGGCGTACTTCGTCGAGCACGCCCCGCAGGACCGGCTCGCCGAACTCGACCTGGACCTGGCCAAGTTCACCGCCTGGGCGGAGCTCGCGGACGGCCTCACCGACCTCGGGCGCGGCTACAGCCCGGCCGGGCACGTCCGGGGCATGTCCGTCTTCTACGCGATACCGCTGCGCGGCACCAAGGAGGACTGGCTGAACAACGAGCTCAGCCGCTGGAAGGAGCACGCCGACGACGTCCGCTTCGTCGACGTGCCCGGCGAGCACTACACGCTGATGGGCCCGCAGCACGTGGCGAGCTTTCAGTCGATCCTCCGCAAGGAGCTCGACCGGGCGCTCGGCGACGGCAAGTAAGCACCACACGAAGGGGATCGCACACATGAACGGCAAGAAGATCCTGGTCACCGGCGGCACCGGCCACGTGGCCGGGCCGGTCGCCAAGGCGCTGGCCCAGGACAACGAGGTCTGGGCGCTGGGCCGCTTCGGCACCCCCGGCTCGGAGGACGCCCTGCGCGCGCACGGCATCACCACCTTCCGCTGGGACATGGACGACACGGGGGACGACGCCCTCAAGGGCCTGCCCGAGGACTTCACCCACGTCATCCACTCCGCCGTCAACCGCGGCGAGGACGGCGACTTCAACCGGGCGATCGAGGTCAACACCGTCGCCGCCGGGCGCCTGATGACCCACTGCCGCACCGCCGAGGCGTTCCTGTACGTCTCCACCGGCGCCCTCTACAAGCGCCAGACCCTCGACCACGCCTACCGCGAGGACGACCCGGTCGACGGCGTCGCCGACTGGCTGCCCGCCTACCCGGTCGTCAAGATCGCCACGGAGGGCGCGGTCCGCGCGTACGCGGCCACGCTCGGCCTGCCGACGATCATCGCCCGCCTGAACATCGCGTACGGCCCCGGCGGCTACGGCGGCGTCCCGATGCTCTACTTCAAGCGGATGCTCGCCGGCGAGCCCATCCCGGTCCCCGTCGAGGGCCAGAACTGGTGCTCCCTGCTCTACACCGACGACCTCGTCGAGCAGGTCCCGCACCTGTGGAACGCGGCGACTGTGCCCGCCACCCTCACCAACTGGGGCGGCGACGAGTCCGTCGGCATCACCGACTGCGTGCGGCACCTGGAGGAGCTCACCGGCGTCGAGGCGAAGCTGGTGCCGAGCGAGGTCACCCGCGAGACCTACCAGTTCGACCCGACCCTGCGGAAGCAGCTCACCGGCCCCTGCAAGGTCGGCTGGCGCGAGGGCATCCGCCGCACGGTCGAGTCCATGTATCCCGAGTACGCGAAGCAGCGCTGAGGAGCGGCGAGCGATGACCACGACCACGACCACGACGACACCTGCGACCACGAGCAACCTGGACCTGATCCACGCCGCCTACGCGGCCTTCCGCGACCGGGACGTCGACGCCCTCGTCGCCACGATGGCCGAGGACATGGAGTGGATCCACCCCGAGGGCATGGACACCTACGGGCTCGGCGGCACCAAGCACGGCCACGCCGGCGTCCGCGCCTTCCTGGCGCACGTCCCCACCGTCCTGGGCGGGATGCGGCTCCAGCCGCTGGAGTTCCTCGACCACGGCGACCGGGTCGTCGTCTTCGGCGTCCGCGACGTCACCTCCCGCTCCGGCCACACGGAGACCCTGCAGTTCGTCCACTCCTGGACGTTCCGCGACGGCAAGGCGGTCCGCATGGAGGACGTCTTCGACACGGTCGCCTTCCACCGGGTGATCGAGAGCTGACGGGCGCCCGGTGCCATGAAGACCGCCATCGCGTACGCCTACCTGGGCCCCGAGGGCACCTTCACCGAGGCGGCGCTGCGCAGGCTCCCCGCGTACGCCGCCCACGCCGTCCTCGGCGGCCCCGGCGCGGAGCCGACCCGGCGCCCGTACCCCAGCGTCCCCGCGGCCCTGGACGCGGTCCGCCGCGGCGAGTGCGTGACGGCAGTGGTCCCGCTGGAGAACTCGGTGAAGGGCCCCGTGCCCGCCACCATGGACCAGCTGGCCGAGTCCGGGCTGCACATCACCGGGGAGGTCGAACTCCCGGTGACCTTCGCCCTGATGGCGCCGGACGGCACGGACCTCGACGCCGTACGGGAGGTGTTCAGCCACCCGCACGCCCTCGCGCAGTGCGCCGCCTGGCTCGACGCGCACCTGCCGGGCGCGCGGGCCGTGCCGGCCGACTCGACGGCCGCCGCCGCGCGCGAGGTGGCGCGGCGGCCCGGCGGCGGGGCGGCGGCCGTCGCCGCCCCGCCGGCCGCCGAGCGGTACGGCCTGCGGGTGCTGGCCACCGGGCTCGGGCGCCGCGGCGGGGCGGTCACCCGCTTCGTCGCGGTCTCCCCGGCCCGCTTCCCGCCCGCCCGCACCTCCCGGGACCGCACCTCGCTGGTCGTCACCACCGAGGACGGCGGCCCGGCCCGGCTGGCCGCGGTCCTCGGCCTGTTCACCGACCGGGACGTGGCGGTGAGCCGGGTGCACGCCTGGCCCACCGGCGAACGCCTGGGCAGCTACCGCTACTTCGTCGACGTGGACGGCCACGTGACGCACCCGGCGGTCAGCGGCGCCCTGTCGGGCCTCCCCGGGGCCGGGGCCTCCGCCCGCTTCCTCGGCAGCTATCCGAGGTGGCCGGCCGCCCCGGCCCGCCCCGTCGCCGGACGCCGCTGATGCCCCACGCCGCCCCCGTCCCCGCCCGTCCGGCCTCGCTCCCGAGCACCCTCCTCACCTCCCTCCTCACCTTCCTCCGCGAGAGGTTCCGCCATGGAGACCCTGAAGCCCGAGACCCCTGAATTCGAACTGATGAACACATGGGACGGTCTCCCCGCCGCCCAGCAGCCCGAATACCCCGACCCCGCCGCGCTCCGCCGGGTCACCCGCGAGCTCGCCGCCGCGCCCCCGCTGGTCTTCGCCGGGGAGTGCGAGCGGCTCAAGGACCGGCTCGCCGCCGTCGCCCGAGGCGAGGCCCTGCTGCTCCAGGGCGGCGACTGCGCCGAGACCTTCGACCGGGTCTCCGCCGAGACCGTGCACAGCAAGCTCAACACCCTGATGCAGATGTCCGCCGTCCTCACCTACGCCGCCGCGCTGCCGGTCGTGAAGGTCGGCCGGATCGCCGGCCAGTACGCCAAACCGCGCTCCCGGCCCACCGAGACCCGCGACGGCCTCACCCTCCCCACGTACCGGGGCGACGCCGTCAACGGCCCCGCCTTCACCGCCGGGGCCCGCGTCCCGGACCCGGAGCGGCTGCTGCGGATGTACCAGGCGTCCGCCAACACCCTCAACCTCGTACGGGCGTTCACCGCCGGCGGCTACGCGGCGCTCGGCCAGGTGCACGAGTGGAACCGCGACTTCATCGCCGGCTCCCCGCTGCGCGGGCAGTACGAGGCCATCGCCCACGGCATCGACCGCGCGCTGAAGTTCATGGCCGCGACCGGCGCCAGCCCGCGCGCCTTCGACGACTCCGAGTTCTACGTCTCCCACGAGGGCCTGCTGCTCGACTACGAGGCCCCGCTGACCCGGCGCGACCCCGACTCCGGCCGGGTCTACGCCACCTCCGGGCACATGCTCTGGATCGGCGAGCGCACCCGCGGCCTGGACGGCGCCCACGTCGAGTACTTCTCCCGCGTCGCCAACCCGATCGGCGTCAAACTGGGCCCCAGCACCACCGCCGACACGGCGCTGCGGCTCATCGACCGGCTCGACCCCGACCGGGAGCCCGGCCGCCTCACCTTCGTCGTCCGGCTCGGCGTCGACCGGGTGCGCGAGGTGCTGCCCGAGCTCGTCGAGAAGGTCACCGCCTCCGGCGCCCGGGTCGCCTGGGTCAGCGACCCGATGCACGGCAACACCATCGGCGCGCCCTCCGGCCACAAGACCCGGCACTTCGACGACATCCTCGGCGAGGTCCGCGCCTTCTTCGAGGTGCACGGCGCCCTCGGCACCCACGCGGGCGGCATCCACGTGGAGCTCACCGGGGACGACGTCACCGAATGCGTCGGCGGCGGCCACGACCTGGGCTTCCCCGACCTCTTCGACCGCTACGAGTCGGCCTGCGACCCCCGGCTCAACCGCAGCCAGTCGCTGGACCTGGCCTTCCTGGTCGCGGAGTTCCTGCACGCCGGGGAGGCGGTGTGACGGGGGAGACGGCAGGGGCGGATTCCCCGCCGGCCGGTGCCGCCGGTGCCGCCGGTGCCGCCGGTGCGGCCGGTGCGGAGCTCGGGCGGCTCCGGGCCGGCATCGACGGGGTCGACGCCGCCGTCGTCCGCCTGCTCGCGGAGCGCTTCGCCCTCACCCGCCGGGTCGGCGAGCTCAAGGCCCGGCACGGCCTGCCGCCCGCCGACCCGGGGCGCGAGGCGCGGCAGATCGCCCGGCTGCGGGAGCTCGCCGGGGCGGCGCGGCTCGATCCGGAGTTCGCCGAGAAATTCCACCGCTTCGTCGTGGCGGAGGTGATCCGGCACCACGAGGCGATCGCGCGCGCCGTAATGGAACAGCGAATTCCGGCCGCGCGGGAGGAGACGGCTCCGCCGCCGGTCCTGGCGGAATATTGACATTCGCTTGGCGAAATCCGACAGAGCGTGCGCATGACCTGCGAAATCGCGCACACCCATGAATCCCCTTCCGTTGATCGAGGTTTCCGGACCACAGGAGAATCAAGGCCATGATCCGGCCCGATTCTCCGTGGCCGGCCTCTCTCGTTCACGACGGACCCCGGCGACGCGTTCGCCGTTCCGGGTCCGCCGATTCCGGTTCCACCCTGGGGGATTTCGTGATCAGTCGCAGAAACATGCTGAAGGCGGGGGTGGCCACCAGCGCGGCCGGCGCCGCGGGCCTGCTGATTCCGGCGACCGGGGGCACCGCGCGAGCGGCCGACCTCGACCCGGCGAGCATCCCCAAGTTCACCCAGCGGATGCCGCTCGCGCCGACGCTCGCCCCGTACTCCTCCACCGGCACCGCCGAGTACTACGCGATGACCATGAAGGAGGCGGACGTCGAGATCATCCCGGGCCGCCTCACCCGGGTCCACACCTTCAACGGCAGCTTCCCCGGCCCGGTCATCCGCGCCCGCTCGGGCGTCCGCGCGGTGGTCCAGCAGACCAACGAGCTGACCGTGCCGACCTCCGTGCACCTGCACGGCGCGCACGTCCCGCCGGACAGCGACGGCGGCCCGATGGACCTCATCGCCCCGGGCGGCGGCACCAAGACGTACACGTACCCGAACCAGCAGCCGCACGCGAACCTCTGGTTCCACGACCACGCGCACCACCAGGAGTCCGAGAACGTCTTCCGCGGCCTGAGCGGCACCTACCTGCTCACCGACGACGTCGAGCAGGGCAACATCCTGCCGAAGGGCGCGTACGACATCCCGATCCAGCTGCGCGACGCCCGCTTCGACGACCAGGGCCAACTCGTCTACGCCATGGACGACTTCCTCAACCGGAACGTCATCCTCGCCAACGGCAAGGCATGGCCGTACTTCGAGGTCGCCCGCAAGCTGTACCGCTTCCGGATCTTCAACACCGCCAACATGCGGTACTTCCACCTCAGCCTGACCGGCAACGCGCCCTTCACCCTGATCGGCACCGACGGCGGGCTGCTGCCCCGGCCGCAGGAGGTCACCAGCGTGGCGCTCTCGCCGGGCGAACGCGCCGACATCATGGTCGACTTCTACGAGTACCCGCTCGGCACCACCCTGGAGCTCAGGAACGCGCCCGACGCGATGCCGGGCGGGCCCGCGGACGCGATCACCAAGGTCATCCAGTTCCGCGTCACGGGCACGGGCAAGGAGTTCGGCACCATCCCGTACGACCTGCGGACCCTGCCGGCCCTCCCGCCGGCCACGGTGAACCGTTCCATCACCCTCAGCATGGACGAGACCGGCTCGGCGTCGGACCTGGGCTACATCAACGGCCTGATCTACGACATGGACCGGATCGACACCCAGATCACCCTCGGCACCACGGAGATCTGGACCGTCACCAACGCCAACACGATCATCCCGCACAACTTCCACATCCACCTGGTGCAGTTCAGGGTGCTGGAGCGGAACGGGAAGCCGGTGACCTCGGGCCCGGAGGTGGGGCTCAAGGACACCGTCAACCTGAACCCGGGGGAGACGGTCAAGCTCCAGGCCACCTTCACCGGCTACCGGGGCACGTACCTGTACCACTGCCACATATTCGACCACGCGGCGATGGGGATGATGGCGAACATGAAGATCGTCTGACCGGCCGGGCCCCGGGGGAGGGTGTCAGTCGGCGGGGAGGGTGTCAGTCGGCGTCGAAACTCTGCCGGGACATGCTGATGTACTCGCGGTGCCGCTCGGACCATCTGATCAGGGAGCCCACCTCCGTGGACAGGGTGTGTCCGACATCCGTCAGCTCGTAGTCCACCCGCGGCGGCGTACTGGGCGTGACGGTCCTGATCACCAGGCCGTCCCGCTCCAGGCTGCGCAGGGTGAGCGTCAGCATCCGCTGCGAGATTCCGTCGATGGAACGGCGGAGCTCCGAATAGCGCCGGGGCCCGTCGCCCAGGATCGCCATGATCAGAACGCTCCATTTGTCGCCGACCCGGTCGAGCACATCGCGCAGCTGACAGATGGCCAGACCCTCGCTGACCTGGTCAGGAACATTCATGTGCGTTGCGATCTTTGAAGTGCCGTCTTCTGCCACACCAGCAGGATCGCCCAGAATTCTCGTGGAAACAAGAAGTAACCAGCGCACTGTTTGTGCGCGGCTTTGCCACGCCCGTACCGGAGGAAACCATGGCCGTCGACCTGAGCGTTCTGCCCCCGCGAAAGGGGCCCCGTCCCGAGACGACCGGCCGGGAGATCCCGCACGACCAGCTGGAGGACTTCTCCCCGCCGGAGATCCGGGACGCCCTGGTGGCCCGCGCCAAGGAGCTGCCGGGTGTCTTCACCAGCCCGAGCCTGGTCTCCGAGCCCGGCTCGCTGGCCCTGCGGCTCAACCGGAGCAACCGGCCCTTCCTGGCCTTCCTGCACCCGTCGGTCGACGAGTTCGGGCACATCCACCGGTCCGGCTTCATGCACCTGACGGTGCCGGTCGAGGTGCTGCCCGCGCTCACCGAGCTCGGCTGGATCGAGCCGCACCCCATCACCCGGCGCGCGGAGTTCCCGGACAGCATCGTGATGCTCTACGCGCCGCGCGACGAGGACGAGCTGGAGGTCGCGGCCCTGGTGCTGCGGGCCTCGTACGAGCAGGCCGCGGCCTGACCGCCCCACCCCACGGAACCCGAAAGAGGAATAACCCCATGCGTGCAGTGACCATCGACGAATTCGGCGCGGCCCCGACCGTCACCGAGGTGACCAAGCCGGTGCCGGGCCCCGGCGAGATCCTGGTCAAGGTCAGCCACTCCTCCCTCAACGGCTTCGACGGCGCCGTGATCTATGGCTTCCTGAAGGACGCCCTGGAGCACAAGTTCCCGGTGACCCTGGGCAAGGACTTCGCGGGCACCGTCGAGGCCGTCGGCGAAGGTGTCGGCCGCACGGCGGGCGACCGGGTCTTCGGCGTCGTCATGAAGCCGGTCGTCCAGGACGGCGCGCTCGCCGAGTACGTGGTGGTCGGCGAGGGCTACGGCATCGCCGCCGCCCCCGAGGGCCTGGAGCCCGCCCACGCCGGCGCCCTCGGCCTGGCCGGCTCGGCAGCCGTCGGCGTGATCGACGCGCTGGCGCCGCAGCAGGGCGAGACGGTGCTGGTCATCGGCGCGACCGGCGGCGTCGGCGCGTACGCCGTGCAGCTCGCCGCGAAGACCGGCGCGACCGTGATCGCGACCGCCAAGCCGGGCGCGGAGACGGAGTTCGTGAAGGGCCTCGGCGCCACCCACGTCGTCGACCACACCGGCGACCTCGCCGCGCAGATCCGCGCGCTCTCCCCGGGCGGCGTGCACGCGGCGGCCCACCTGGCCGGCGACCCGGTGGCCGCCGCCGCGCTGGTGGCCGCGGGCGGCCGGCTCGCCTCCACGCTGGGCTTCGGCCCGGAGGCGGCGACCGAGCTGGACATCACCGTGACCTCGGTGATGGCCAACCCGGACCCGGCCACCCTGGAGCGCCTGGCGGACGCGGTCGTCTCCGGCGCCCTGACGGTGCCGATCGCCCAGACCTTCGGCCTGGACGCGGTGGGCCAGGGCTTCGCGGCCTTCGGCGCGGGCACGGTGGGCAAGATCGCGGTCACCGTCGCCTGACGGGAGGGCGGTCGGGCGGGCGGGCGCGCCACCGTGTCGGCGCGCCCGCCCACCCGCCGTACCGACCGCGTACCGCACCCGCAGTCCCCTTGTCCCACGCAGCCAGAGCCGGAGACCTCCCATGGACGCACGCACCAGCGCCGCCGCCACGGCGACCGAGCAGCAACAGCCCGACTTCGGCCGGATGTTCGAGATGGTCACCAGCTTCTGGGTGGCCCGCGCCGTGCACGCCGCGACCGCGCTCGGCCTGCCCGACCGGGTCGCCGAGGGCCCCCGGACGGCGGCCGAGCTCGCGACGGCGACGGGCACGGACCCCCGCTCCCTGCACCGCCTGCTGCGCGCGCTGGCGGGTGTCGGCGTGCTGGCGGTCGACGCGGCGGGCCGCTACACGACGACACCCCTCGGCGACACCCTGCGCACCGACGTACCCGGATCGCTCGCCTCCTTCGTCCAACTGGAACTGGGCGCCGCGCACCACGGCACCTGGGGCCTGCTGGCCGATTCGGTACGGTCCGGGCAGCCGGTCTTCGAGGCGGCGTCGGGCCACCCGATCTGGGAGTACTTCGAGCGCACGCCGGAGATGGCCGACCACCTCGGCAAGGCGATGACGGGCCTGACGGCGATGGTCGCCGACGCGGTCCTGGAGGTCTTCGACTTCTCCCCGTACGGGAAGGTCGTGGACGTCGGCGGCGGCGAGGGCGGCTTCCTGAGCGCGATCCTCGGCGCCCACCCCGGCACCGAGGGCGTCGTGTTCGACCTGCCCCACGTGGTGGCCAACGGACGCGCCCGGATCGCGGACGCGGGCCTCGCGGACCGCTGCGAACTGATCGGGGGCAGCTTCTTCGAGAAGGTCCCGGAGGGCGGCGACCTCTACACGATGAAGTGGGTGCTGCACGACTGGAACGACGAGTCGAGCGTCGAGATCCTGAAGTCGGTGCGGCGCGCGATGCCGGCGGACGGCCGGCTCCTGGTGGTGGACACGGTGGTGCCGGAGGACGGCGCGTTCTCGCCGAGCAAGATCATCGACCTGAACATGATGGTGCTCAGCGGCGGCCAGGAGCGGACGGCGGAGGAGTTCCGGACGCTGCTCGACGCGGCGGGCTTCACGCTGACGCGGATCCTGCCGACGGCGTCGCCGAGCAGCGTGGTGGAGGCGACCCCGACCCCCTGACGCAGGCACCGCCCACCCCTACCCCCCCCACCTCCCCCCTCTCTCACACACGGCTCAAGGAGCAACCCATGTTCATCGCATACGTAGTCCTGGCGGTCCTGGTCTCGCTGGTCCTCCTCGGATCGGCGCGCGGGAAGCTGGTGCGCGACGAGAAGATCGTCGCCGGAATGCAGAAGGTCAACGTCCCGGACGGCTGGCTGCCGAGGCTCGCGGCGCTGGAGATCCTGGGGGCGATCGGCCTGATCGCGGGCATCTGGTTCCGCCCGCTGGGCATCGCGGCCGGCGTGGGCGTGGTGCTCTACTTCGTCGGCGCGGTGATCACGCACCTGCGCGCCAAGGACGGCAAGGGCGCCCCGGTCCCGGCGGTGCTGGCGCTGCTGGCGGCGGCGCCGGTGGTGCTGGGCCTGGCGGCGAACTGACGCGAGGGAAACAGGGGAACCAAGTAACGGCGTAACGGCGTAACGGCGTAGTGACGGAACGACGGAATCAAGGATCCGGAGAGAGCCCCATGACCACCACCACGGCGATTCAGCCGCCCCCCACCCCCACCCCCACCCCCGTCACCTTCTACTTCGACCCGCTGTGCCCGTGGACCTGGATCACCTCGCGCTGGCTGGTGGAGGTGGAGGCGCGGGGCCTGGTCGCGATCGACTGGAATGTCATGAGCCTGGCAATCCTCAACGAGGACCGGCTGGACCAGATCCCGGAGCAGTACCGGGAGTTGCTCGGCCCGAAGGGCTGGCGGCCGGTGCGCGCGCTGGTGGCGGTGAAGGACAAGTTCGGGAACGAGGCGGCGGGCCGGCTCTACACGGAGCTGGGCGAGCGCTTCCACCCGGGCGGCGAGGCGCCGGAACTCGACGTGATCCGGCGGGCGTTGGAGGCGGCGGGCCTGCCGGAGGGGGCGGCGGCCGAGCTCTTCGCGTACGTGGAGGGCGACACGTACGACGGCGAGGTGCGGGCGTCGCACGAGGCGGGCCAGGCGGCGGTGGGGGAGGAGGCCGGCAGCCCGGTCCTCGCGCTGCCGGGCCCGGACGGCGAACCGCTGGGCTTCTTCGGCCCGATCCTCTCGCGGGTGCCCCGGGGCGAGGCGGCGGAGCGGCTGTGGGAGGCGGCGCGGCTGGCGGCGACGGTGCCGGGCTTCGCGGAGTTCAAGCGGGCGCGGTCGGAGGGCCCGCTGTTCGACTGATCTGAAGACGGCGGCCGAACGGTAAAGAGAACCCCAGAGAATCCCTAAGAACCCCCCGGTGTCAGGGCGGTCAGCTCCCCGCATAACGGACGGAGCTGGCCGCCCTTCGGACAACTGATGGTCAAATTCTTGTTGCGCACCTGTCATTAACGGTCGTTCGCTGACACGCTCGCTGCTCGCACCACCCCCACGAAGTGCCATTCCCCCCATGTTGCACAGCGAAGGAGCCCGCGTGACCCGCCAGCAGACCTCGCACCGCCGCACCACCGTCCGCGCCGCCGCACTGATCGCCTCGGCCGCCATGGTCGTCGTCGGCGTCCAGTCCGGCTCGGCCAGCGCCGAAGCCCAGCGAGAGGCGGGCGCGACCGCGCTCGTCCTCACCCAGACGCAGCGCGCCGCCGCGATCCAGGAGGCGCAGGCCGGCGCCGTCGGCACGGCCGCGTCCCTCGGCCTGCCCGCCCAGGAGAAGCTGGTCGCCCGCGACGTCGTCAAGGACGCGGACGGCACCGTCCACACCCGCTACGAGCGCACGTACGCCGGCATCCCGGTGCTCGGCGGCGACCTGGTCGTGCACGAGAAGAAGAACGGCGCCCGCTCCACCACCAAGGCGACCGAGGCGTCCATAGCCGTGGCCGACACGGCCCCGGCGCTCTCGGCGGCGACGGTGGGCAAGTCGGCCGTGGCGTCCTCGGGCGCGAAGTCGGCGAAGGCGTCCTCGGCCCGCAAGGTGATCTGGGCGGCCGGCGGCAAGGCGGTCCTCGCCTGGGAGACCGTCGTCACCGGCACGCAGGCGGACGGCACGCCGAGCCGCCGTCACGTGATCACGGACGCGACCAGCGGCAAGGAGCTGTCCTCCTACGAGTCCATCGAGACGGGCGTCGGCAACACCGAGTACAGCGGCAAGGTCACGCTGGGCACCTCGGGCTCGGGCACGTACACGCTGACCGACGCGGCGCGCGGCGGCCACAAGACGTACGACCTGAAGGGCGGCACGTCGGGGACGGGCACGCTCTTCACCAACTCGACGGACACGTGGGGCAACGGCCTGTCCAGCAACCGCGAGACGGCGGCGGCGGACGCGCACTACGGCGCGGCGGTCACCTGGGACTTCTACAAGAACGAGCTGGGCCGCAACGGCATCCGGGGCGACGGAGTCGCGGCGTACTCGCGCGTCCACTACGGCAACGCGTACGTGAACGCGTTCTGGGACGACAGCTGCTTCTGCATGACGTACGGCGACGGCATCGGCAACACCAGCCCGCTGACCTCGCTCGACGTGGCGGGCCACGAGATGTCGCACGGCCTGACCTCCTCGACGGCGAACCTGCGCTACAGCGGCGAGTCCGGCGGCCTGAACGAGGCGACGTCCGACATCCTCGGCACCTCGGTGGAGTTCTACGCGGCGAACGCGACGGACGTCGGCGACTACCTCATCGGCGAGAAGATCGACATCAACGGCGACGGCACCCCGCTCCGCTACATGGACAAGCCGAGCAAGGACGGCGGCTCGGCGGACTACTGGTCGAAGACGGTCGGCCGGCTGGACGTCCACTACTCGTCGGGCCCGGCGAACCACTTCTTCTACCTGCTGTCCGAGGGCAGCGGCACGAAGACGATCAACGGGGTCACGTACAACTCCCCGACCTACGACGGCTCGACCCTGACGGGCATCGGCCGCCAGAAGGCGTACAAGATCTGGTACAAGGCCCTCTCCACCTACATGACCTCGACCACCAACTACTCCGCCGCCCGCACCGCCACCCTCTCGGCGGCCAAGGACCTCTACGGCACGAGCAGCACGGAGTACAACGCGGTCGCGAAGGCGTGGACGGCGATCAACGTGAAGTAACCCGGGCCCCACGAGCACGGACAGCCGCCTCCGCCCCCGCACCCGCCACCCGGCGAGTGCGGGGGCGGAGGCGTCCTAGTGACGACGGCCCGGCCTCGCCCCCCGACTAGCCTGCTGGCCATGACGACCGACGGGATACGGACACGGCCAGGGCCAGGGTCAGGGCCACGGACCGGCCGAGAAGAGAGCGCGGCCCAGCCGACGCTGGAGCGCGTGGCCCTGCTGCACGCCTTCGGCACCCTCCGGACGCACCAGCGGCGGGGCGTTCCCTCCCCGCACAAGCCCCTGTCCCTGCTCTGGTCGATCGCCCGCCTGGAGGCCGGCGAGGACAGGCTCGTGCCGTGGGAGGTGTTCGAGCACGAGGTGGGCGGGCTGCTGGTCGAGTTCGGCGGGCCCGGTTCCCAGGTGACCCCGCACTACCCGTTCGCGCGCCTCCGCGGCGGCATCTGGGAGGTCGAGGGCATCCCGGACGGCGTTCAGGACCCGAGCCCGACCGTCCTGCGCGCGGCCGGCGCGCGGGCCGGGTTCGTGCCCGAGGCAGCGAAGCTGCTGCGCACGGCCCACACCCGGGCCGCGGCCGTGAGGCTGCTGACCTGGACGTACTTCTCCGAGGCGGACCGCGCGCGGATCCTCGACCGGGTCGGCCTCGTCGGCTACCTGAGCGCGAGCGGGCACACGGCGGAGGCGCTGGACGAGGAGGCAACGCCCTCCGGCGGGGCCCCCGGCCCGGTGGGCCGGAGGCGGACGACGGTCACGCGCCCCGAGCGGAACCCGGAGTGGCCGAGGCAGGTCAAGAAGTGGCACGAGAGCACCTGCCAGGTGTGCGGGACCCCGCTGGAGACCCTGCTCGGCCGCTACAGCGAGGCGGCCCACATCCAGGGCATCGGCAGCCCGCACGAGGGGCCGGACACCACGAGCAACATGCTGTGCCTCTGCCCCAACCACCACAAGCAGTTCGACCTGCTGGGCATCTACATCGACGCCGACTGGCAGGTGCGCCGCACCGCGGACGACACGTTCGTCGCCTCGCTCAGAAGGCACCCCCGGCACCGCATCGAGACCGCGCACGTCGCGTACCACCGACTGCTGTGCGGAAAGGCCGACTGACCCCGCCCCACGCCTCCGCGGGCGCGCGGCCGGGCAGCGTAGCGCTCCCGGCGGCGCCCCCGCGGACACCCTCACTCCCCGTGGTGCACCTCTCCGGTCATGGCGTCCATGGAGGGGTGCATCTTCATCGGCCCGTAGTCGTCGAAGTCCGAAGGGCGCGGCTTCTCGGGGCCGTCGGGACCGAAGCGGACAATGCGCTCGACCCGGCAGATGCGCAGGACGCGGTCGTCGAAGGCGAGCTCGTCGGCCCGGTCGGCCGCCCGGTAGCGCTCGGCGATCCCGGCGTACCGCTCCCGCTTCGCGTCGTCGAACTCGTGGATGAGCGGCCAGAGCCGGTTGAGCAGCCCGTAGAGGAAGCGCCGGGCGTCGTGCGGCGTGGCCATGAGGGAGCCCTCCGGCCGCCAGGCGTCCCCGTTCTTCTCGACGACCCCGAAGGTGACGGGCATCAGCGCGATCTCGGGATACCGCTGCACGGCCCGCCGGGAGTCCTCGCGCACGGCGGCGGGGTAGCGCTTGCCGGAGTACTCGAAGCCGCGCAGCCCGAGCCGCAGCGCCTCGGACATCAGCCCGCGTTCCCGGAACGGATCGAGTACGAAGCCGAGGTCGGGCGACTCGGAGCCGCTCCGCTCGTCCCAGGACCGCTCGATGGGCTCCACGTCGGTGGGCCGGGGCGGTTCGAGCCCGGTGGGCCCGCTGCGCGCGAGCTCGTCGCCGCGCACGATCCGGTACCGCTCGTCGAGCACCTCCACCTCGTCGACGGGCTCCCGCTCCAGCACGGCCACCGCGGCGAGCAACTCCCGCCGCACACCCGGATCGTCGGTGTCGTCCTTGGCCCGGAACCACAGCTTCGAGTTCAGACTGTCGCGCGAGACCTGCGGCATCCCGTCCTGCAAGGGCGTCACCATCCGCCAGATCCCGTCCTCCTTCCGCTGGACGGCGACCCCGAAGAGGGCACCCCGCACGGCCAGCGACGGAAACAGCAACGACGCCTGCACGGCATCGGCCTCACTCACCCACGCGACGGGGTCCCCGCTGACCACGAGGTCCCGCTTCATCCGCTCCAGTCGTAGCTTCCAGTCATCGCTCATGCGCGCATTGTCGCGCCGAGGTGGGCCCCCCTGGCCAGGGTTCCAACAGAACGAACGGCGCAGTTGGGTTGCCAGGGGGGCGCCCACCCCCACCCCCCGAACCCCCGTCACGACAACGCGCCGCCCTGTCAGGGGCATATTCCGCCCGCGCCGGCTTCAGTCGGCTCCGCGCGGGGTCAACTGCCGCGTCCCTTCCTCGGCGAACCGGTCCACCAGCAGGAAGGCCCGCCCCAGATCGTTCAGCGTCAGCTCCAGCCGGTAGAAGTCCACCTCGCCGGAGGGGTTCGCGTACGGATGCAGGGATCCCCAACCGTCCCGCTCGTACGGATAGGTGTCGTACTCGGCGTCCTCGTAGGTCTCGGCGTGCAGGCCGACATCCGCCCAGGCGAACAGCTTCGGCACGACCTCGACGTAGTCCGACCGCCCCAGATAGACGGTCCAGCTGACGAGCGGCTCGGGATCGCCGCCGTCTTCCCTGTCCACGCCCAGGGCGATCCTGCCGCGGCCCGATGTCTTGTTGACCCACTCCTCGATGTCGATCACCAGGCGCGCGCCGTCGTCCAGCATCCTCATCCACAGCCGGGCGAGCCGCAGGTCGCGGACGCGGAGCGTGTAGGGATCCCCCT
This sequence comes from Streptomyces sp. NPDC048659, assembly GCF_040650575.1. Taxonomy (NCBI): domain Bacteria; kingdom Bacillati; phylum Actinomycetota; class Actinomycetes; order Kitasatosporales; family Streptomycetaceae; genus Streptomyces; species Streptomyces sp. NPDC048659. The sequence goes on from NZ_JBEZHM010000043.1 coordinate 37,837, forward strand.
CGGCCGCCCGGCTCAACGGCGCCCTGGCCCCCTCGTCGAGCACCTGCCCCTCGGGAACCAGCAGCTTCCAGCCCCCGCGGGACGTCTCGACGAGCGTCTCCCGGTCGACCAACTGCCAGTAGCAGCGCTCCCTTTCCGGGTGATAGAGCACCACCACCACGGGCAACGAGTGATGGGTCCAGTACCTGACGTGCCCGGCATCCGGCCGAAACCACCACCCGCCCGGCCCCGGCTCCTTGAACCAACTGGAGCCGCTCTTGATCTGCAGGGCGAGCAGCCGGCCCCTCACCCGCTCCTCGTCGACGACCTCGACGTGCGCGTCGATGCCGTAGTCCTCCTTGGGCTGCTCCCGAAAGACCCAGCCCAGCTCGGACATGACGGCGAGCTCCGTCCGCGTCACGCCGATACCGGCCAACCGGGCGGACTGCTTACGGTGCATCATTTCCCCGTTCCTCCTGGGGCCGCGCGGCCACGAGCATCGGGCCGGACCACGGCCCCTCGGGTCCACCGCCCCGGCGGCTCCGCACCCGCCCGCACAAACAACAAGACCCCGCGTTCAGTGTTTCCACTGATCACGGGGTCTGTCCGGCACTTCCTGCGAAGTGCCCCCGGCAGGATTCGAACCTGCGCACACGGCTCCGGAGGCCGTTGCTCTATCCCCTGAGCTACGGGGGCGTCCGCCGCGTTCGGCGGCGACGGGTAGAACCCTACCAGCTCGTGGGGCGTGCCCGTGAACAGGTATTTCCGTCGCGTCACCAGGGGGTGTTCCCCCGCGCGGGTCGGAAGTGGGGAAAAGCCGGACGCGGCCCTTCCCGTAGACCTACTCTCGACGTGTGTCAGGGGTGTCCGGGCGAGTGCTCGTTGTCGATGACAACCGGGTGATCCGCCAGCTGATCAGGGTCAATCTCGAACTCGAGGGGTTCGAGGTGGTGACCGCGGCCGATGGTGCCGAGTGTCTGGATGTCGTGCATCAGGTCTGTCCCGATGTCGTCACCCTCGATGTCGTCATGCCCCGGCTGGACGGGCTCAGGACCGCCGCGCGGCTGCGGTCCGATCCGCGGACCAGTCATCTCCCCGTCGCGATCATCAGTGCCGGCACCGAGTACGACAGGGAAGGGTGCGGCATCTCCGGCGTGGACGCCTTCCTCGCCAAGCCCTTCGAGCCGTCCGAGCTCGTACGGGTCGTCCGGCAGCTCATGCACCGGGACCGGGACCGGCGCGGGCAGCACGGCGGAGGGGCCGGGCCGGAACAGCAGGAGGGCGGCGAGGAGCCGCCGGCGGGGACCGGGGCGCCTCGCGGGCGAGCCCTGTAGTTCCCGGACAGTGCCGGGACTAGTTCCCGGATAGTTCCCGGACGCGTCCCCGGACCGTTCCTGTACGAAGTCCCCGGATACTTCCCAGACGAGCCCCCGCATACTCCCCGGATTCCCCGCTTCCGCCCCGCCCCGCCTCTCCCGCTCCCCGCGTCCGCCGCCCACATGCCGAAACCGGTTCGCGTTCTGACCCCCCTCCTCCCCTAGGCTGGTCCCGTGACCCCCGCGGACCTCTCCCTCACCGTGCTGCACGCCGTGCGCCGCGCGGTCGACGAGGGTGCGCTGCGGGTCGACGTGCCCGCGCGCGTCAAGGTCGAGCGGCCTCGGCCGGGCGGTGTCGGCGACTACGCCAGCAGCATCGCGCTCAGCCTCGCGCGGCCGTCCGGGCGTCCGCCCCTCGACGTCGCCGGGATCCTCAAGGAGCGGCTGCGCGACAGCCCCGGGATCCGTGCCGTCGACATCACCGGGCCCGGGTTCCTCAACTTCACCCTCGCCACCGGACGCGGCGCCCGGCTCGTGCGGGAGATCGGCGCCGCCGGGCTTGGGTACGGGTACTCCGACGCCCTCGCCGGCACCCGCGTCCGGCTCCTCGGCACCGACGAGCCCCGCGCCCGGCTCGTCGGCGAGGTCGTGGTGCGGCTGCTGCGCAGTCAGGGCGCCGACGCGCGGGCCGGCGGTCCGGACGGGGGCGGCGGCGAGCGCCTTCACGTGCTGCCCGCGCCCCATGAACCCGGTCTCCTCGGGGCCGACGCCGCCCGCTGGGCCCTGCTCCGGCCCGCCGGTCACGACCACGCCCTGCCCGGCGGGCCCCTGCTCGTCCAGCACGAGCGCAATCCGCTCTTCCGCGTGCGGTACGCCCACTCCCGGGCCCGGGCCCTCGTCCGCAACGGTGCCCAGCTCGGCGTACCGGCCGTGTATGAGGGGGAGAGCGGTGAGGGGGACGGCGACGGGCTCCTGGCCCTGCTCGCCGATCACCCCGCACTCCTCCTCGCCGCCGCCCGGCACCGGGCGCCCGACCGGCTGGCCCGGCAGCTCGAAGGGGTCGCCGACGCGCTGCTCTCGTTCCAGCACACGGTGCTGCCGCTCGGTGACGAGAAACCCTCGGCCGCCCATCGTTCCCGGCTCGCGCTCGCCGAAGCCGCCGGGACGGTGCTCGCCGGTGGCCTCTCCCTGCTCGGCATCAGCGCACCCGACCAGATCTGAAAGAGCCAGTCGCCATGAGCCGTTCCGCACACCCCGCCGGGCCCCGTCACGCCGACGTCCTTCCCGAGGGGCACTACTCCGCCCCGCCCGCCGATCTCAACCAGCTCGATCCCAAGGTCTGGTCGCGGACCGTCGGGCGCGACGAGCGCGGGGTCGTGACCGTCGGCGGGATCGGGGTCGACGCGCTCCAGCGGGAGTTCGGCACGCCCGCCTACTTCCTCGACGAGGACGACTTCCGGGCCCGCTGCCGCGCCTGGGCCGAGGCGTTCGGCAAGGACGCCGACGTCTTCTACGCGGGCAAGGCGTTCCTCTCCCGGGCCGTCGTGCGGTGGCTCAAGGAGGAGGGGCTGAACCTCGACGTGTGCTCGGGCGGCGAGCTCAGCACCGCGCTGTCGGCGGGGATGCCGGCCGAGCGGATCGCCTTCCACGGGAACAACAAGACGGAGGACGAGATCCGGCGGGCCGTCGAGGCCGGGGTCGGGCGGATCGTCCTCGACTCCTTCCAGGAGATCGTCCGCGTCGCCCACATCGCGCAGGCGCTCGGCAAGCGCCAGCGGGTCCAGATCCGGGTGACCGTCGGTGTCGAGGCGCACACCCACGAGTTCATCGCCACCGCCCACGAGGACCAGAAGTTCGGGATCGCGCTGGCCGGCGGGCAGGCCGCGGAGGCCGTGCGGCGGGCGCTCTCGCTCGACGGTCTGGAACTCATCGGGATCCACTCGCACATCGGCTCGCAGATCTTCGACATGGCCGGCTTCGAGGTGTCCGCCCGGCGCGTGGTGGGACTGCTCGCCGAGGTGCGGGACGAGCACGGGGTCGAGCTGCCCGAGATCGACCTGGGCGGCGGGCTGGGGATCGCGTACACCTCCGACGACGACCCGCGCGAGCCGCACGACATCGCCAAGGCGCTCTCCGAGATCGTCACCCGCGAGTGCGAGGCCGCCGGGCTCGCGACCCCGCGGATCTCCGTCGAGCCGGGGCGCGCCATCGTCGGGCCGACCGCCTTCACCCTCTACGAGGTCGGCACGGTCAAGCCGCTGGAGGGGCTGCGCACGTACGTCTCCGTCGACGGCGGCATGTCGGACAACATCCGCACCGCGCTGTACGACGCCGAGTACAGCGTCGCGCTGGTCTCCCGTACGAGTGACGCCGAGCCCCTGCTCGTACGCGTCGTCGGCAAGCACTGCGAGAGCGGCGACATCATCGTGCGCGACGCCTTCCTGCCCGCCGACGTGGCCCCCGGCGACCTGCTCGCCGTGCCGGCCACCGGCGCGTACTGCCGGTCCATGGCGAGCAACTACAACCACGCCCTGCGCCCGCCCGTCGTGGCGGTGCGCGACGGCGAGGCGAGGGTCATCGTGAGGCGCGAGACGGAGGAAGATCTCCTGCGGCTCGACGTCGGATGATGAAATAGTCGGGTGATGGAATCGATGTCTCACGATCCGGACCATGGGCGGAATCGTCCGACCGGTGAGTGAGACTGGTTCCCACCGTTGTAATCCGTAGCGATACGAAGATCGAGAAGTACCGGGAAAGAGGTCGGATGATGCGTACGCGTCCGCTGAAGGTGGCGCTGCTGGGCTGTGGAGTGGTCGGCTCAGAGGTGGCGCGCATCATGACGACGCACGCCGACGACCTCGCCGCGCGCATCGGCGCTCCGGTCGAGCTCGCCGGCGTGGCGGTCCGCCGACCTGACAAGGTACGCGGGGGAGTCCCCGCCGAGCTGATCACCACCGACGCCACCGCCCTGGTCAAACGGGGCGACATCGACGTCGTCATCGAGGTCATCGGCGGGATCGAGCCGGCCCGCACGCTCATCACCACCGCCTTCGAGCACGGCGCCTCCGTCGTCTCCGCGAACAAGGCGCTGCTCGCCCAGGACGGCGCGGCCCTCTACGCCGCCGCCCAGGAGCACGGCGAGGACCTCTACTACGAGGCGGCCGTCGCCGGCGCCATCCCGCTGATCCGCCCGCTGCGCGAGTCGCTCGCCGGCGACAAGATCAACCGGGTGATGGGCATCGTCAACGGCACGACCAACTTCATCCTCGACAAGATGGACACCTCCGGCGCCGGATACAGCGAGGCGCTCGACGAGGCCACCGCGCTCGGGTACGCCGAGGCCGACCCGACCGCCGACGTCGAGGGCTTCGACGCCGCCGCCAAGGCCGCCATCCTCGCCGGGATCGCCTTCCACACCCGGGTGCGCCTCGACGACGTGTACCGCGAGGGCATGACCGAGGTCACCGCCGCGGACTTCGCCTCCGCCAAGCAGATGGGCTGCACCATCAAGCTGCTCGCGATCTGCGAGCGGGCCGCCGACGGCGAGTCCGTCACCGCGCGCGTGCACCCGGCGATGATCCCGCTCAGCCACCCGCTCGCCTCCGTCCGCGAGGCGTACAACGCCGTCTTCGTCGAGGCGGACGCCGCCGGGCAGCTCATGTTCTACGGCCCCGGCGCCGGCGGCTCGCCGACCGCGTCGGCCGTCCTCGGCGACCTGGTCGCCGTCTGCCGCAACAAGCTCAACGGGGCCAACGGCCCCGGCGAGTCCGCGTACACCCAGCTGCCCGTGAGCCCCATGGGCGACGTGGTGACGCGGTACCACATCAGTCTCGACGTGGCCGACAAGCCGGGCGTCCTCGCCCAGGTCGCGACGGTCTTCGCCGAGCACGGCGTGTCGATCGACACCGTCCGCCAGACGGGCAAGGACGGCGAGGCATCCCTCGTCGTCGTCACCCACCGCGCGCCCGACGCCGCCCTCTCCGGGACCGTCGAGGCGCTGCGCAAGCTCGACACCGTGCGCGGTGTCGCCAGCATCATGCGTGTTGAAGGGGAGTAAGGACCCATGACCACCAAGGGCACCCACCAGTGGCGCGGCATCATCGAGGAGTACCGGGACCGTCTTCCGGTCACGGACACGACGCCGGTCGTCACGCTCCGTGAGGGCGGCACGCCGCTCGTCCCCGCTCAGGTGCTCTCCGAGCGCACGGGCTGCGAGGTGCACCTCAAGGTCGAGGGCGCCAACCCCACCGGCTCCTTCAAGGACCGGGGCATGACGATGGCCATCACCCGGGCCAAGGAGGAGGGCGCGCAGGCCGTCATCTGCGCCTCCACCGGCAACACCTCCGCCTCCGCCGCCGCGTACGCGGTGCGCGCGGGCATGGTCTCGGCCGTGCTCGTGCCGCAGGGCAAGATCGCGCTCGGCAAGATGGGCCAGGCGCTGGTGCACGGCGCCAAGATCCTCCAGGTCGACGGCAACTTCGACGACTGCCTCACGCTGGCCCGCTCGCTCTCCGAGAACTACCCGGTGGCGCTGGTCAATTCGGTGAACCCGGTCCGCATCGAGGGCCAGAAGACCGCGGCCTTCGAGATCGTCGACATGCTCGGCGACGCCCCCGACATCCACGTGCTGCCCGTCGGCAACGCCGGCAACATCACGGCGTACTGGAAGGGGTACCGCGAGTACGCCGCCGACGGGCTCGCGACGCACCGCCCGCGCATGTGGGGCTTCCAGGCGTCCGGCTCCGCGCCGCTCGTGCGCGGCGAGGTCGTCAAGGACCCGTCGACCATCGCCACCGCGATCCGCATCGGCAACCCGGCCTCCTGGGACTACGCGATCGCCGCCCGCGATGAGTCGGGCGGCTTCATCGACGAGGTGACGGACCGTGAGATCCTGCAGGCGTACCGCCTGTTGGCCGCTCAGGAAGGCGTCTTCGTCGAGCCGGCCTCGGCCGCCTCGGTGGCCGGTCTGCTGAAGGCCGCCGCGCAGGGCAAGGTCGACCCGGGCCAGAAGATCGTCTGCACGGTCACCGGCAACGGCCTCAAGGACCCCGACTGGGCCGTCGCGGGCGCTCCGCAGCCCGTCACCGTCCCGGTGGACGCCGCGGCCGCCGCCGAGCGGCTCGGGCTCGCCTGACCTCGGACGCCGTACGGTTCCTGATCATGGGTCAAACCCGATCAGGAACCTACATAGGCGCACAGGTTGGCGCGCGACACGCATCGTGCGCCTCCTGTGCGCCCTATGTCGCCACAGAACCTTCCTTCGATAGGCTGTACCGAACCCGCCCCGTTGCATATGCGCGGTGTCGTTGCCGTTGTCGCCCGTGAGGCGCGCGCGGCCCCCGGGTTCCCCGCACCTCCGCAGCCATCCCCGCAGTACGCCGTAGCACCGCCGCAGTACGTCCCCCCGCACGATCACCGCAAGTCAAGGAGAGTCAACGAGCGATGGCCGGTCCCGCGTTCCGCGCCGCCGCCGTACGGGTGCGCGTCCCCGCCACCAGCGCCAATCTGGGTCCGGGCTTCGACGCCTTCGGCCTGTCGCTGGGGCTCTACGACGACGTGGTCGTCCGGGTCGCCGACTCCGGGCTGCACGTCGACATCGCCGGCGAAGGTGCCGACACCCTTCCCCGCGACGAGAGCCACCTGCTCGTACGCTCGCTGCGCACCGCCTTCGACCTGCTGGGCGGCCAGCCGCGCGGTCTTGAGGTCGTCTGCGCCAACCGCATCCCGCACGGCCGCGGCCTCGGCTCCTCCTCCGCCGCCATCTGCGCCGGCATCGTCGCCGCCCGCGCCGTCACCATAGGCGGCGACACCCGCCTCGACGAGGCCGCGCTGCTCGAACTGGCCACCGAGATCGAGGGCCACCCCGACAACGTCGCGGCCTGCCTGCTCGGCGGCTTCACGCTCGCCTGGACCGAGGGCGGTGCCGCCCGGGCGATCAGGATGGAGCCCTCCGATTCCATCGTTCCGGTGGTTTTCGTCCCCGGAAAGCCCGTGCTCACCGAGACCGCCCGCGGACTGCTCCCGCGCACCGTCCCGCACGTGGACGCCGCCGCCAACGCCGGCCGCGCCGCCCTCCTCGTCGAGGCCCTGACCCGCCGCCCGGAGCTGCTGCTCGCGGCCACCGAGGACCGGCTGCACCAGGAGTACCGGGCGCCCGCGATGCCGGAGAGCATCGCCCTTGTGAACCGGCTGCGGGCGGACGGTGTGCCCGCGGTCATCTCCGGCGCGGGCCCCACGGTCCTCGCGCTGGCGGACCACGGAACGGCCGACAAGGTCGCCCTGCTCGCGGGCGAGGGATGGGCCGCGAACCGGCTCGACCTCGACGCGCCCGGAGCGAGCGTCCTGCCGCTCGCGCCCTGACGGGCAGCCCGCGCGGCTCCCCTGAGCCGGGGCCGCGCGGACACGAGATCGCCGGTGACGGAGAGGGGGAATGTTTGTTGGAGCCGGTAGTGTTAACCTCAAGTCTGCACCCGACGTCTTTGTGGCGCGGTGCTGAGTGTCCCCATCAGGGACCGCCAATTCTTCCGGGAGCCTCCTCCACTGCCTGAGCAGCCTGCCTGAGCAGATTCGAGCACGCTCCGGAACCGGCACGACACCCCTCGCTTCTCTTGTTCGAGGGCCGAGCAGGGGGCGCTCGGGCCGGACCCACAGCATGTTTTCTCTCTTCCGCCGTACCCGGCGGGACCACCGCCCCGACACGGTCCGCCAAGCAGGACCGCTGCCGGACAGCACAACCGGTCGCCGAGCCAGATGGCCGACGTCCGCTCCAGGGAAGGACCCTTCGTGAGCGACACCACCGATCTGATGGGCGTGACTGCCGACAGCAGTGTCGACACCTCCGCGCCCGCCGAAGGTGCTGCCTCCGGCACCACCGCACGGCGCCGCCGCTCCGGCACCGGCCTTGAGGGCATGGTCCTGGCCGAGCTGCAGCAGGTCGCGTCCGGCCTCGGCATCAGGGGCACCGCGCGGATGCGCAAGAGCCAGCTGATCGAGGTCATCAAGGAGGCCCAGGCCGGCGGCGGCTCCGCCGCCCCCGCCAAGTCGGCCGACACCGCCGAGACCAAGCCGAAGCGCCGCACCGCGGCCAAGGCCCGTACGGCCGACGCCGAGGCCGCGCCGAAGGCCGAGAAGGCCGAGCCGGTCGCCCAGCAGCAGATCGAGATCCCCGGCCAGCCGGCGTCCGAGGACGCCCCGGCCGGCGAGCGCCGCCGCCGTCGCGCCACCGCCCCGGCCGGTTCGCCGGAGGGCGAGGCCAAGGCCGAGACCGCGCAGGCCGTCAAGACCGAGACCCGCGCCGAGGCCCGTACCGAGACGCAGGGCGAGGCCAAGGCCGAGACCGCCGTCGACACCGCCGAGGGCCGCGGCCGTCGCGACCGCGGCGAGCGGGGCGAGCGCGGTGACCGCCGCGACCGCCAGCGCGACCGTCGCGACCGCGGCAAGGGCGAGGAGCAGCAGGGCGGCCAGGGCCAGGGCGGCCAGAGCCGGCGCCAGGGCGGCCAGGGCCAGGGTCAGGGCCAGGGCGGCCAGGGCCAGGGTCAGGGTCAGCCCCAGGGCCAGCAGGGCGGCCAGTCGGCCGGCCCGCTGGACGACGACGACTTCGAGGGCGGCCGGCGCGGCCGTCGCGGGCGCTACCGCGACCGCCGCGGGCGCCGTGGGCGCGACGAGTTCGCGGCCGGCGAGCCGCAGGTCGCCGACGACGACGTCCTGATCCCCGTCGCGGGCATCCTCGACATCCTCGACAACTACGCGTTCATCCGGACCTCCGGCTACCTGCCCGGCCCGAACGACGTGTACGTCTCCCTCGCCCAGGTCCGCAAGAGCGGCCTGCGCAAGGGCGACCACGTCACCGGTGCCGTGCGCCAGCCGAAGGAGGGCGAGCGCCGCGAGAAGTTCAACGCGCTGGTGCGCCTCGACTCGGTCAACGGCATGGCGCCGGAGTCCGGCCGCGGCCGCCCCGAGTTCAACAAGCTCACCCCGCTGTACCCGCAGGACCGGCTCCGTCTGGAGACCGACCCGGGCGTGCTGACCACGCGGATCATCGACCTCGTGTCGCCGATCGGCAAGGGCCAGCGCGGTCTGATCGTGGCCCCGCCGAAGACCGGCAAGACCATGATCATGCAGGCGATCGCCAACGCGATCACCCACAACAACCCCGAGTGCCACCTGATGGTCGTCCTGGTCGACGAGCGTCCGGAAGAGGTCACCGACATGCAGCGGTCGGTCAAGGGCGAGGTCATCTCCTCGACCTTCGACCGTCCCGCCGAGGACCACACCACCGTCGCCGAGCTGGCCATCGAGCGCGCCAAGCGCCTCGTGGAGCTGGGTCACGACGTGGTCGTCCTGCTGGACTCCATCACCCGTCTGGGCCGCGCGTACAACCTCGCGGCGCCCGCCTCCGGCCGCATCCTGTCCGGTGGTGTCGACTCGACCGCGCTGTACCCGCCGAAGCGCTTCTTCGGTGCCGCGCGGAACATCGAGGACGGCGGCTCGCTGACCATCCTGGCCACCGCGCTGGTCGACACCGGCTCGCGCATGGACGAGGTGATCTTCGAGGAGTTCAAGGGCACCGGCAACATGGAGCTCAAGCTCGACCGGAAGCTCGCCGACAAGCGCATCTTCCCGGCCGTCGACGTCGACGCCTCGGGCACGCGCAAGGAGGAGATCCTGCTCGGCAGCGACGAGCTCTCCATCACCTGGAAGCTGCGCCGCGTGCTGCACGCGCTCGACCAGCAGCAGGCGATCGAGCTGCTGCTGGACAAGATGAAGCAGACGAAGTCGAACGCCGAGTTCCTGCTCCAGATCCAGAAGACGACGCCCGGAGCGGCGAACAACGACTGACGCGAGACGTCGGTCACACGGCGAGGGGCCGGCCCGGCCCGTTACCCCGCCGTGACCTGCGAGAACGAGCGCGCCCACCGTGTCACACGGTGGGCGCGCTCGCGTTACGGGCCGTCGCTCAGCGAAACCTCACAGCCTCCTATGCAACCCTTTCGGGTGTTTCGTCATCACAGAAGGTGAAACCGAGGGCTGAGGAAAGACGATGACCGAGCACCATCAGGGAACCCGAATACGGGCCACCGGCCGCCGCCGGAAACGGCCCGCGAAGGGCCGCCGCGTGCTGAGGGCGGTCGCCTGGAGCACCGCCGCGCTCGTCGTCCTCGGCGGCGCGGGACTGGGCTACGCGTACGTCAGGCTGGACGGCAACATCAAGGGCGTCGACATCAACGCCCAGCTCGGCAAGGACCGCCCCGAGAACGTCGACAACGGCTCGATGGACATCCTGGTCCTCGGCTCCGACTCCCGATCCGGCGCCAACGCCGAGTACGGCAAGGACGAGGGCGGCGCCCGCTCCGACACCGCGATGGTGGTGCACGTCTACGAGGGCCACAAGAAGGCCGCCGTGGTCTCCATCCCGCGCGACACCCTGGTCGACCGCCCCCAGTGCACCGACGGCAGGGGCGGCACGGTCCCGGGACAGCACCGGGCGATGTTCAACACCGCGTACGAGGTCGGCGGCCCGGCCTGCGCCGTGAAGACCGTCGAGGCGATGTCCGGGATCCGCATGGACCACTACGTCGAGGTCGACTTCACCGGCTTCAAGAAGCTCATCGACCAGCTCGGCGGCGTCGAGATCACCACCACCAAGGCCATCAAGGACACCAAGAGCCACCTCGACCTCGCCCCGGGCACCCACACCCTCGACGGCGAGCAGTCCCTCGGCCTGGTCCGCACCCGCAAGAGCGTCGGCGACGGCAGCGACCTCGGCCGCATCCAGCTCCAGCAGGCGTTCATGAAGGCGTTCATCGACCAGGTGAAGAGCGTCGGCGTCTTCTCCAACCCCAAGAAGCTCTTCGACCTCGCCGACACCGCCACCAAGGCCATCACTCCCGACTCCGAGCTCGATTCGGTCAACGCGCTCATGGGCTTCGCCAAGGGCCTTTCCGGCCTCGGTGCCGACGACGTCCACATGATCACGCTGCCCGTCGAGTACGACCCCGTGGACCCCAACCGGGTCGTCCCGCTGGAGGCCCAGTCCCGCCAGGTCTGGCAGGCGCTCAAGGCGGACAAGGCCATCCCGGCCTCGGCCACCAAGGAGGGGGCCACCGGCAAGGCCGAGGGCCTCGTGAAGTAGGCCCCGGGACCCTCAGGAATAGTTCCGGCCACCCCCCGGTTTTGGGAGATGCGGCCGGTCCTGGCAGACTGGTACGTCGGCCCCGGTTCACGCAGGTGCATCCCGCACGGCGACCCGGAGCCCTCCCGAAACTAGGAGACACCTTGAAGCGCGAGATCCACCCCGAGTACGTCGAGACCCAGGTCAGCTGCACCTGCGGTGCGTCGTTCACCACTCGTAGCACCCTGACCGAGGGCACCATCCGTGCCGAGGTCTGCTCCGAGTGCCACCCGTTCTACACGGGCAAGCAGAAGATCCTCGACACCGGCGGCCGCGTCGCCCGCTTCGAGGCCCGCTTCGGCAAGGCTGCGGCCAAGAAGTAGCACGTCACTGCGCCGGTCCTTGGTCGCTCCCGCTCGGGGGCACCGGACCGGCGCTTTGCCGTCCCCGCAGTCGTTCCCCCGCAGCAGCCCTTCCCGAAAACACCCCAGGAGCATCCGATGTTCGAAGCGGTCGAGGACCTGGTCGGCGAGCACGCCGACCTCGAGAAGAAGCTCGCCGACCCTTCGGTCCACTCCGACCAGGCGAACGCGCGCAAGCTCAACAAGCGCTACGCGGAGCTGACCCCGATCATCGGCACGTACGGGGCCTGGAAGCGGACGGCGGACGACATCGCGACGGCCAAGGAGCTGGCCGCCGACGACCCCGACTTCGCCGCCGAGGTCAAGGAGCTGGAGAAGCAGCGCGAGGAGCTGACGGACAAGCTCCGGCTGCTGCTCGTCCCGCGCGACCCCAGCGACGACAAGGACGTCATCCTGGAGATCAAGGCCGGCGCCGGCGGCGACGAGTCCGCGCTCTTCGCGGGCGACCTGCTGCGGATGTACCTGCGGTACGCCGAGCGGATCGGCTGGAAGACCGAGATCATCGACGCCACCGAGTCCGAGCTGGGCGGCTACAAGGACGTCCAGGTCGCCGTGAAGACCAAGGGCGGCAACGGGGCCACCGAGCCCGGCCAGGGCGTCTGGGCGCGGCTGAAGTACGAGGGCGGGGTGCACCGCGTGCAGCGCGTGCCCGCCACCGAGTCGCAGGGCCGCATCCACACCTCCGCCGCCGGCGTGCTCGTCACCCCGGAGGCCGAGGAGGTCGAGGTCGAGGTCCACGCGAACGACCTGCGCATCGACGTCTACCGCTCGTCCGGTCCCGGCGGCCAGTCCGTCAACACCACCGACTCGGCGGTCCGCATCACCCACCTGCCGACCGGCATCGTCGCCTCCTGCCAGAACGAGAAGAGCCAGCTCCAGAACAAGGAGCAGGCCATGCGCATCCTGCGCTCCCGGCTGCTCGCCGCCGCGCAGGAGAAGGCCGAGGCCGAGGCCGCGGACGCCCGCCGCAGCCAGGTCCGCACGGTCGACCGCTCCGAGAAGATCCGTACGTACAACTTCCCGGAGAACCGCATCTCGGACCACCGCGTCGGCTTCAAGGCGTACAACCTGGACCAGGTGCTCGACGGCGAGCTCGACCCGGTCATCCAGGCGTGCGTCGACGCCGACTCGGCCGCCAAGCTCGCCGCCGCGTAAGACGCGTACCTCGTCAGCTCGTCAGCCCCACCCGCACCACGGAGGACCAGCGTGAACCTGCTGCTTGCCGAGGTGGCCCAGGCCACCCAGCGGCTGGCCGACGCCGGCGTGCCCTCACCGCGTTTCGACGCGGAGGAGCTCGCCGCGTTCGTGCACGGCGTCAAGCGGGGGGAGCTGCACAACGTCAAGGACGCGGACTTCGACGCCCGCTACTGGGAGACCATCGCCCGCCGCGAGGCGCGCGAGCCGCTCCAGCACATCACCGGGCGGGCGTTCTTCCGCTACCTGGAGCTCCAGGTGGGCCCCGGCGTGTTCGTGCCCCGGCCGGAGACCGAGTCGGTCGTCGGCTGGGCCATAGACGCCGTGCGCGCCATGGACGTCGTCGAGCCGCTCATCGTCGACCTGTGCACCGGCTCGGGCGCCATCGCGCTCGCCATGGCGCAGGAGGTGCCGCGCTCGCGCGTGCACGCGGTCGAGCTCTCCGACGACGCGCTCGTGTGGACCCGCAAGAACGCCGAGGGCTCGCGCGTCACCGTCCACCAGGGCGACGCGCTGACCGCGCTGCCGGAGCTCAACGGCCAGGTCGACCTGGTCATCTCCAACCCGCCGTACATCCCGCTGACCGAGTGGGAGTACGTGGCCCCCGAGGCCCGCGACCACGACCCGGAGATGGCGCTGTTCTCCGGCGAGGACGGCCTGGACACCATCCGCGGCATCGAGCGCACCGCGCACCGGCTGCTGCGGCCCGGCGGGCTCGTCGTCATCGAGCACGCGGACACCCAGGGCGGCCAGGTGCCGTGGATCTTCAACGAGGAAGCCGGCTGGGCCGACGCCGCCGACCACCCCGACCTGAACAACCGGCCGCGGTTCGCGACCGCCCGCAAGGCCACCCCATGAGCAACCAGTCCAGGCACGACGCGTACGAGAAGGCAGGCGACTAATGGCCCGGCGATACGACTGCAACGAAGCGACGGACCGTGCGACGGGTCTGCGCGAGGCCGCGTCCGCCGTACGCCGCGGCGAGCTCGTCGTGCTGCCCACCGACACCGTCTACGGGATCGGCGCGGACGCCTTCAGCTCCGAGGCCGTCGCGGACCTGCTCGCCGCCAAGGGCCGCGGCCGGAACATGCCGACGCCCGTCCTGATCGGCTCCCCGAACACGCTGCACGGCCTCGTCACGGACTTCTCCGAGCACGCCTGGGAGCTCGTCGACGCCTTCTGGCCCGGCGCGCTCACCCTGGTCGCCAAGCACCAGCCCTCGCTCCAGTGGGACCTGGGCGACACCCGCGGCACCGTCGCGATCCGGATGCCGCTGCACCCGGTCGCCATCGAGCTGCTCACCGAGGTCGGCCCGATGGCCGTCTCCTCGGCCAACCTCACCGGCCACCCGTCGCCGGAGGACTGCGACGCGGCCCAGGGGATGCTCGGCGACTCCGTCTCCGTCTACCTGGACGGCGGCCCCACCCCCGGCATCGTGCCCTCCTCCATCGTCGACGTCACGGGCAAGGTCCCGGTGCTGCTGCGCGCCGGCGCGCTCAGCGCGGAGGAGCTCCGGAAGGTGGTACCCGACCTCGAGGTGGCGAATTGACCGCCCCTGAGGGGCGTGGCATAGCGGGGCACCCGAACGACGGCACCACCTTCCGCATCCTCCACGTCAGCACCGGCAACGTCTGCCGCTCGCCGATCACCGAGCGGCTGACCCGCCATGCCCTGAGCGACCGCCTGGGCGACCCCCTGGGCGGCGGCCTCATCGTGGAGAGCGCGGGCACCTGGGGCCACGAGGGCGCCCCCATGGAGGCCAACGCGGAGCTGGTCCTGGCGGACTTCGGCGCCGACCACACCGGCTTCGTGGGGCGCGAGCTCCTCGACGAGCACGTGATCCGCGCCGACCTGGTCCTCACCGCGACCCGCGACCACCGCGCGCAGGTCATCTCGATGGGGCACTCGGCGGGCCTGCGCACCTTCACCCTGAAGGAGTTCACCCGCCTCGTCCGGGCCATAGACCCGACGACCCTCCCCGACCCCCGCGACGGCCACGACACCATCGACCGCGCCCGCGCCCTGGTCCGCGCCGCCGCCGCTCTACGCGGGTGGCTCCTGGCCCCGTCGGCGGAGGCGGACGAGGTGAACGACCCGTACGGGGCGCCCATCACGTTCTTCCGCTCGATCGGCGACGAGATCAACCAGGCGCTGGACCCCGTGGTCACGGCCCTGACGGGCGTGCCGGCGAAGCGCTGAGGGGGCTTCCGGGGCGCTCGTGGGGGAGGGGCGGACCCGGGTGGCCGTGTGGGGCGGCGGAGGGGCGCAGGCGTGCCTACAGTGGATTTCCAGACCGCTCACGCCCGGAGCCCCCCATGCCGGTCACCGCGCCCCCAGAGGCAGAACACCAGAGCCCGCTCGACGTGCTGCGCCGACAGGACCCCGAGATCGCCGACGTACTGCTCGGGGAGGAGCGGCGGCAGGATGACGGGCTGCAGCTGATCGCCGCCGAGAACTTCACCTCGCCGGCCGTGCTCGCCGCGCTCGGCTCCCGGCTGGCCAACAAGTACGCCGAGGGCTACCCGGGCGCCCGGCACCACGGCGGCTGCGAGTACGCCGACGCGGCCGAGCGGATCGCGGTGGACCGGGCCCGCGCCCTCTTCGGGGCCGAACACGCCAACGTACAGGCCCACTCGGGCTCCTCCGCCGTGCTCGCCGCCTACGCGGCGCTGCTGCGGCCGGGGGACACCGTGCTCGCCATGGGGCTCGCGTACGGCGGGCACCTCACGCACGGCTCGCCCGCGAACTTCTCGGGCCGCTGGTTCGACTTCGTCCCCTACGGGGTGGACGCGGAGACCGGGCTCGTCGACTACGAGCAGGTCGCCGCGCTCGCCCGGCACCACCGGCCGAAGGCGATCGTCTGCGGGTCGATCTCCTACCCGCGCCACCTCGACTACGCGATCTTCCGGGCCATCGCCGACGAGGTCGGCGCCTATCTGATCGCCGACGCCGCCCACCCGCTGGGCCTGATCGCCGGCGGCGCGGCCCCGAACCCCGTCCCGTACGCGGACGTCGTCTGCGGCACCACGCACAAGGTGCTGCGCGGTCCGCGCGGCGGGCTGCTGCTGTGCGGGGCGGAGCTGGCCGAGCGGATCGACCGGGCGGTGTTCCCGTTCTCGCAGGGCGGGGCGCAGATGCACACCATCGCCGCCAAGGCCGTCGCCTTCGGCGAGGCGTCCACCCCCGCCTTCACCGCGTACGCCCATCAGGTGGTCGAGCACGCCCAGGTGCTGGCCGCGGCGCTCGCCGCCGAGGGCTTCGCGCTGACCACCGGCGGGACCGACACGCATCTCATCACTGCGGACCCGGCGCCGCTCGGCGTCGACGGGCGCACCGCGCGGGCCCGGCTGGCCGCCGCCGGCGTGGTGCTGGACACCTGCGCGCTGCCGTACGGGGACGGCCGCGGCATCCGGCTGGGCACCGCCGCGGTGACCACGCAGGGGATGGGGGCGCCGGAGATGGCGAGGATCGCCGCGCTGTTCACCGCGGCGCTGCGCGAGGACCCGCGCGAGACGGCCCGGGTACGCGCCGAGGTGCGGGAGCTGGCGGGGCGATTTCCCCCGTATGGCCGGTAAAAGCCGGGGCCGCGCAACCGTACGGGGGGTACGCGTGTCCTCGACCATGGGGACGGCCCGGCTAGGGTGTGGGGCTGAGATGGCCAGCGATTCCTGTGGGGCAGCCCGTGCGTGATTACCTGCTGACGCTCTGTGTCACGGCCGCGGTGACCTATCTGCTGACCGGTCCGGTGCGGAAGTTCGCCATCGCGACCGGGGCGATGCCGGAGATCCGCGCCCGCGACGTACACCGAGAACCGACACCGCGGCTCGGTGGCATCGCCATGTTCTTCGGGCTGTGCGCTGGCCTGCTGGTCGCGGACCACCTGCAGAACCTGAACAGCGTCTTCGAGCTCTCCAACGAGCCACGCGCGCTGCTCTCCGGCGCCGCCCTGATCTGGCTGATCGGCGTGCTGGACGACAAGTTCGAGCTGGACGCGCTGATCAAGCTGGGCGCCCAGATGATCTCGGCGGGCGTCATGGTCATGCAGGGTCTGACGATCCTGTGGCTGCCCATCCCGGGTGTCGGCACGGTCGCGCTCACCCAGTGGCAGGGCACCCTGCTGACCGTCGCCCTGGTGGTGCTGACCATCAACGCGGTCAACTTCGTCGACGGTCTCGACGGGCTCGCCGCCGGCATGGTGTGCATCGCCGCCGCGGCCTTCTTCCTCTACGCGTACCGGATCTGGTTCGGCTACACGATCGAGGCCGCCGCGCCCGCGACTCTGTTCGCCGCGATCCTGATGGGCATGTGCCTGGGCTTCCTGCCGCACAACATGCATCCCGCGCGGATCTTCATGGGCGACTCGGGCTCGATGCTGATCGGCCTGATCCTGGCCGCCTCGGCCATCTCCATCACCGGCCAGGTCGACCCGGACGCGCTGAAGATCTTCGAGGGTTCGACCAAGGCGGCCACGCACGCGGCGCTGCCGGTCTTCATCCCGCTGGTGCTGCCGCTGACCATCATCGCGATCCCGATGGCCGACCTGGTGCTGGCGATCGTGCGCCGCACCTGGAAGGGCCAGTCGCCGTTCGCGGCGGACCGCGGGCACCTGCACCACCGGCTCCTGGAGATCGGGCACTCGCACAGCCGGGCGGTCCTGATCATGTACTTCTGGTCGGCGCTGATCGCCTTCGGGACGCTCGCCTACTCCGTGCACTCGACGTCGATGTGGATCGTCCTCGCCGTGGTGTTCCTGAGCGCCGTCGGCCTCGTGCTGCTCCTGCTGCCGCGCTTCACGCCGCGGGCCCCGCGCTGGGCGGAGGCGGTCGTGCCGCCGCGCTACCGGCGCCGTAGGACCGCCTTGGTGCCCGAGACTCCAGAGGGGCTCGACGAGCCCGCGGAGGAGCGGGTTCCGGTGCCCGCGGGGGTCAACGGATCGACCGCGATCGGCAACCGCGCGCGCTTCTCCGACAGAAGTAAGGCCGGGGCGCGGGGTTGACGCACTCGTTTGCGAATGCCGCATCCGACCCCAATACCAGACAACTCACCCTGCGGTCCTGCACACACGCGCAGAGTCACTCTCAGGTGTGACGGTAGGCACACTCTTCGAGTAAAGACCTATTCAAATAGTTTGTGATACGGTTCACGAGACCCGGCGACAGTGCCGAAAGACCGTAGTGCGACGGTCTCTTGGCCCCGAGACCTACCTCGGACCGGGCTTACGCTCGTCCTTGACGACACCATCGCCCCCTCCAGCAAGCGGAGACACCGCCATGCCGTCCAACGACGCACGCCTACTGCTGCACACCGCCGTACCCACCGCTGCCGCCGGCGCCATCGCGACCGTCGTCAGTGGTGTCGTGGCGGGCGGCAAGGGCGCACTCGGCGCCGTCGTCGGCACCCTGGTGGTCATCCTCTTCATGGGTCTCGGGCTGCTGGTGCTCCAGCGGACGGCGAAGAAACTCCCGCAGCTGTTCCAGGCCATGGGACTCATGCTCTACACGGCCCAACTGCTGGTGCTCTTCATCTTCCTGGCCTTGCTGAAGGACACTTCGGCGTTCGACTTCAAGGCTTTCGCATTCACGCTTCTCGCCACGACCGTGGTGTGGGTCGCCGCCCAGGCCCGGGCCTACATGAAGGCCAAGATCATGTACGTCGAGCCCGAGAAGTCGGGTCCGAAGTCGTGAAGGGTAGGGCCGGGATAAAGACGAGTTCGGCTTCCTGCTATCGTCCGGTGCCAACTGCGGCACTGCGGGCGCGGGCATCCGAAACGGCGCCTGTCCCAGCGCGAGGCTCGATGCCGAACCGCCGCCCCCTTATCCGTAAGACCAGTCCAGTGCCGACCCGCGGCTGCGTGCCGCGCCGACACAACGAGGTTGCCGTACCTATGCGCCACGCTGAAGGAGCCCGCGGTGAGTGCTGACCAGACGCTTGCCTTCGACCCGGATTGCCACATCTTCACCGGATGCGGCTTCCCGGCGCCGGGCCTGCACACGTTCATGTACGAGCCGATCGCGACGTGGGGGAGCTTCGAGTTCACGAAGCCGATGCTCCTCGCGATCCTGGGCTCGATCGTGGTCGTCGGCTTCTTCTGGGCCGCCTTCAACAAGCCGAAGCTGATCCCCGGCAAGATGCAGATGGTCGGCGAGGCCGGTTACGACTTCGTGCGCCGCGGCATCGTCTACGAGATCATCGGCAAGAAGGACGGCGAGAAGTACGTCCCGCTGATGGTGTCTTTGTTCTTCTTCGTGTGGATGCTCAACCTCTGGTCGATCATCCCGCTCGCCCAGTTCCCGGTCACGTCGCTGATCGCCTTCCCGGCGGCCCTCGCGCTGATCGTGTACGTCCTCTGGGTCTCGCTGACCTTCAAGAAGCACGGCTTCGTCGGCGGCTGGAAGAACATCGTCGGCTACGACAAGTCGCTCGGCCCGATCCTTCCCCTGGTCGTCGTCCTCGAGTTCTTCTCGAACCTGCTCATCCGGCCCTTCACGCACGCGGTCCGACTGTTCGCGAACATGTTCGCCGGTCACCTGCTCATCGTGATGTTCTCGCTGGCGACCTACTACCTCCTGAACGGGCTCGGCTTCGTCTACGCCGGCGCCTCGTTCGTGATGGTCCTGGTGATGACCGCCTTCGAGCTCTTCATCCAGGCCGTCCAGGCGTACGTCTTCGTCCTCCTGGCCTGCAGCTACGTCCAGGGCGCGCTCTCCGAGCACCACTGAGCCGGCCCGGCCAGCAGCACTCCCCCCCCAAACCAACAGTCGTCCGGTGGCCAACCCCCACCGGGTCCTTGAAAGAGAAGGAAGAACCGGCATGTCCGCTCTCGAGACTCTCGCCGCCGTCAACGGAAACGTCGCCTCCATCGGCTACGGCCTCGCGGCCATCGGCCCCGGCGTCGGCGTCGGCATCATCTTCGGTAACGGCACCCAGGCCCTCGCCCGTCAGCCCGAGGCCGCCGGCCTGATCCGTACCAACCAGATCATGGGTTTCGCGTTCTGTGAGGCGCTCGCCCTCATCGGCATCGTCATGGGCTTCGTCTACAAGTAAGCCGGACCGACAGCCCGACCCTTTTTACGGAAGGCACAGATGTGAACGCTCTGCTTCTTGCGGAAGCGGCGGAGCCCCAGCCTCCGCTCATCCCGCATCTCGATGAGCTCGTCATCGGCCTGATCGCCTTCGTCATCGTCTTCGGCTTCCTCGCCAAGAAGCTCCTCCCGAACATCAACAAGGTTCTGGAAGAGCGCCGCGAGGCCATCGAGGGTGGCATCGACAAGGCCGAATCGGCCCAGATCGAGGCTCAGAGTGTGCTGGAGCAGTACAAGGCCCAGCTCGCCGAGGCCCGCCACGAAGCCGCGCGTCTCCGCCAGGAGGCGACGGAGCAGGGCACCGCGATCATCCAGGAGATGAAGGCGGAAGGCCAGCGCCAGCGCGAGGAGATCGTCGCGGCCGGTCACGCCCAGATCGAGGCCGACCGCAAGACCGCGTCCGCCGCGCTGCGTCAGGACGTCGGCAAGCTGGCCACCGATCTGGCCGCGAAGCTGGTCGGCGAGTCCCTTGAGGACGTCGCCCGCCAGAGCCGCACCATCGACCGCTTCCTCGACGAGCTCGAGGAGAAGGCCGAGGCCGTCCGATGAACGGAGCGAGCCGCGAGGCACTGGGCGCCGCACGCGAGGCCCTCGACGCGCTGACCGACAACACCTCGGTCGACGCGGCGAAGCTCGCCGGCGAGCTGGCCGCGGTCACCGGGCTGCTCGACCGCGAGGTGTCGCTGCGTCGGGTCCTGACCGACCCGGCCCAGGCGGGCGAGGCCAAGGCCGAGCTCGCGCAGCGACTCCTGGCCGGTCAGGTGGGCGGCGAGGCCGTCGACCTGGTCTCCGGCATGGTCCGCTCGCGCTGGTCGAGCTCCCGCGACCTGGTCGACGCGGCCGAGGAGCTGGCGAACATCGCCGACCTCACCGCCGCCCAGCGTTCGGGCGCCCTCGACGGCGTCGAGGACGAGCTGTTCCGGTTCGGCCGGATCGTCTCGTCCAGCCCCGAGCTCCGCTCGGCGCTGACGGACAAGGCCGCCACGGCCACCGCCAAGGGCGAGCTGCTGCGCAGCCTGCTCGACGGCAAGGCCGACGCCGTCACCGAGCGACTCGTCATCCGTCTGGTGACCCAGCCCCGGGGACGTAGCCTGGAAGCGGGAATCGATTCCCTCTCCAAGCTCGCCGCGGCGCGCCGGGACCGGATGGTGGCGGTCGTCACCTCGGCGGTGCCGCTCAGCGACGGGCAGAAGCAGCGCCTCGGTGCCGCACTGGCCAAGCTGTACGGCCGCCAGATGCACCTGAACCTGGACGTGGACCCGGCGGTCCTCGGCGGGATCACCGTGCGGGTCGGCGACGAGGTCATCGACGGCAGCATCTCGGAGCGCCTCGGCGAGGCGACCCGGCGACTGGCCGGCTGACACCAGCCGCCACACCAAGCAAGACAGCAACACATGCGGCCCGGTTGGGCCGTGCAGAGATTGCAGAAGTTCCTGGGGGTCGGCCCCCAGACCCCTAAGAAACTTCGGGCCCAACAAGGAGAGCAGGGAACCCAGATGGCGGAGCTCACGATCCGGCCGGAGGAGATCCGGGACGCGCTGGAGACCTTCGTCCAGTCGTACCAGCCGGACGCGGCCTCGCGCGAGGAGGTCGGCACGGTCAGCCTGGCCGGCGACGGCATCGCGAAGGTCGAGGGTCTTCCCTCGGCCATGGCGAACGAGCTGCTGAAGTTCGAGGACGGGACCCTCGGTCTCGCGCTGAACCTCGAAGAGCGCGAGATCGGCGCGATCGTCCTCGGCGAGTTCAGCGGCATCGAGGAGGGACAGCCGGTGCAGCGCACCGGCGAGGTCCTCTCCGTCGGTGTCGGTGAGGGATACCTGGGTCGCGTCGTCGACCCGCTCGGCAACCCGATCGACGGTCTCGGCGAGATCGCGACCGAGGGCCGCCGCGCCCTCGAGCTGCAGGCCCCGGGCGTCATGGCCCGTAAGTCGGTCCACGAGCCCATGGAGACCGGCTACAAGGCCGTCGACGCCATGACGCCGGTCGGCCGCGGTCAGCGTCAGCTGATCATCGGTGACCGTCAGACCGGCAAGACCGCGCTGTGCATCGACACGATCATCAACCAGCGTGACAACTGGCGCTCCGGCGACGTGAACAAGCAGGTCCGCTGCATCTACGTCGCCGTCGGCCAGAAGGGCTCCACCATCGCGTCCGTCCGCGGCGCGCTGGAGGAGGCCGGTGCCCTGGAGTACACGACCATCGTCGCCGCCCCGGCGTCCGACCCGGCCGGCTTCAAGTACCTGGCGCCGTACACCGGTTCCGCCATCGGTCAGCACTGGATGTACCAGGGCAAGCACGTCCTGATCGTCTTCGACGACCTGTCGAAGCAGGCCGACGCCTACCGCGCCGTGTCGCTGCTGCTGCGCCGCCCGCCGGGCCGTGAGGCGTACCCGGGTGACGTCTTCTACCTGCACTCGCGTCTGCTGGAGCGCTGCGCGAAGCTGTCGGACGAGCTCGGCGCGGGCTCGATGACCGGTCTGCCGATCGTCGAGACCAAGGCCAACGACGTGTCGGCGTTCATCCCGACCAACGTCATCTCGATCACCGACGGCCAGTGCTTCCTGGAGTCCGACCTGTTCAACGCCGGCCAGCGTCCGGCCCTGAACGTCGGTATCTCGGTCTCCCGAGTCGGTGGCTCCGCCCAGCACCCGGCCATGAAGCAGATCGCCGGCCGCCTCCGCGTGGACCTGGCCCAGTTCCGTGAGCTGGAGGCGTTCGCGGCCTTCGGTTCGGACCTGGACGCCGCGTCGAAGGCGCAGCTGGAGCGCGGTCAGCGCATGGTCGAGCTGCTGAAGCAGGCCCAGTACCAGCCGATGCCGACCGAGAACCAGGTCGTCTCGGTGTGGGCCGGCACCACCGGCAAGATGGACGACGTCCCGGTCGCCGACATCCGTCGCTTCGAGGCCGAGCTCCTGTCGTACCTGCGACAGAAGCACTCGAACCTCATGACCTCCATCCGTGAGGGCAAGAAGATGTCGAACGACACCCTGACGGCCGTCGCCGACGCCATCGCGGAGTTCAAGCAGCAGTTCGAGACCTCTGACGGCAAGCTGCTCGGCGAGGACGCTGCCGCCGTCAACGTCTCGAAGTGACGACGGAAGGGACCTGACTCATGGGAGCGCAGCTCCGGGTCTACAAGCGTCGCATCAAATCCGTCACCGCGACGAAGAAGATCACCAAGGCGATGGAGATGATCGCCGCCTCGCGCGTCGTCAAGGCGCAGCGCAAGGTGCAGGCGTCGACCCCGTACGCCACCGAGCTGACCCGCGCGGTCACCGCGGTGGCCACCGGGGCCAACGACAAGCACGCGCTGACCACCGAGGCGGAGAACCCCAGCCGTGCCGCGGTCCTGCTCCTGTCGAGCGACCGCGGACTGGCCGGCGCGTTCAACTCCAACGCCATCAAGGCGGCGGAACTGCTGATCAAGAGGCTGGAGAGCGAGGGCCGCGAGGTCGACATCTATGTCGTCGGTCGCCGTGGTGTCGCGCACTTCAACTTCCGTGAGCGCAAGCTGTCCGACACGTGGACCGGCTTCACGGACGAGCCCTCGTACGCGGATGCCAAGAACATCGCGGCTCCGCTGATCGAGGCGATCGAGAAGGACACGGCCGAGGGTGGTGTGGACGAGCTCCACATCGTCTACACCGAGTTCGTCTCGATGATGACGCAGACGGCGGTCGAGGCCCGGCTGCTGCCCCTGAGCCTCGACGAGGTGGCGAAGGACTCCGGCGAGTCGGACACGCTCCGCCCGCTGTACGACTTCGAGCCGTCGGCGGAGGACGTCCTGGACGCCCTTCTGCCGCGCTACGTCGAAAGCCGGATCTACAACGCGCTGCTGCAGTCGGCCGCTTCCAAGCACGCCGCCACGCGTCGTGCGATGAAGTCGGCGACCGACAACGCGGGAGACTTGATCAACAACCTCTCCCGACTTGCCAACGCGGCCCGACAGGCCGAAATCACCCAGGAAATCAGCGAGATCGTCGGTGGCACCGCAGCCCTGGCCGACGCGACCGCGGGGAGTGACAAGTAATGACGACCACTGTTGAGACGGCCGCCGCCACGGGCCGCGTCGCCCGGGTCATCGGCCCGGTCGTCGACGTGGAGTTCCCCGTCGACGCGATGCCGGAGATCTACAACGCCCTCCACGTCCAGGTCGCCGACCCGGCCGAGGACGGCGCGCTGAAGACGCTGACCCTCGAGGTCGCGCAGCACCTCGGTGACGGCATCGTCCGCACCATCTCGATGCAGCCCACCGACGGCCTGGTCCGCCAGGCCCCGGTGGTCGACACCGGCAACGGCATCACGGTGCCCGTCGGTGACGTCACCAAGGGCCGCGTGTTCAACACGCTGGGCCAGATCCTGAACGAGCCCGAGGCGGAGTCCGAGGTGACGGACCGCTGGTCCATCCACCGCAAGGCCCCGGCGTTCGCGGACCTCGAGTCGAAGACCGAGATGTTCGAGACCGGCCTCAAGGTCGTCGACCTTCTCACCCCGTACGTCAAGGGTGGAAAGATCGGTCTGTTCGGTGGCGCCGGTGTCGGCAAGACCGTTCTGATCCAGGAAATGATCATGCGTGTGGCCAAGCTGCACGAGGGCGTTTCCGTCTTCGCCGGCGTCGGCGAGCGCACCCGTGAGGGCAACGACCTCATCGCGGAAATGGAAGAGTCCGGCGTTCTGGACAAGACCGCGCTGGTCTTCGGCCAGATGGACGAGCCCCCGGGCACCCGTCTCCGCGTCGCCCTCGCCGGTCTGACCATGGCGGAGTACTTCCGCGATGTGCAGAAGCAGGACGTGCTGTTCTTCATCGACAACATCTTCCGCTTCACGCAGGCCGGTTCCGAGGTCTCGACCCTGCTCGGCCGCATGCCCTCCGCGGTGGGTTACCAGCCGAACCTGGCCGACGAGATGGGTCTCCTCCAGGAGCGCATCACCTCGACCCGTGGTCACTCGATCACCTCGATGCAGGCGATCTACGTCCCCGCCGACGACCTCACCGACCCGGCGCCGGCGACCACCTTCGCCCACCTCGACGCGACGACGGTTCTCTCCCGTCCGATCTCCGAGAAGGGCATCTACCCGGCCGTGGACCCGCTGGACTCCACGTCCCGGATCCTGGACCCGCGCTACATCGCGCAGGACCACTACGACGCCGCCACGCGCGTCAAGGGAATCCTGCAGAAGTACAAGGACCTCCAGGACATCATCGCGATCCTCGGTATCGACGAGCTGAGCGAGGAAGACAAGCTCGTCGTGCACCGCGCGCGTCGTGTCGAGCGCTTCCTGTCCCAGAACACCCACGCGGCGAAGCAGTTCACCGGCGTGGACGGTTCGGACGTCCCGCTCGACGAGTCGATCGCCGCGTTCAACGCGATCTGCGACGGAGAGTTCGACCACTTCCCGGAGCAGGCGTTCTTCATGTGTGGTGGTCTTGAGGACCTCAAGAAGAACGCCAAGGAGCTCGGCGTCTCCTGAGCCCCGTGCTCGCCTGAGGGGGGCGGGAGACGTTCCCGCCCCCCTCTTCACGCCCTTTAGAATTGATCCCAACACCCGGCAGCACCGCCGGGTGGTGACCCGAGGAGCCACCCTTGGCTGCTGAGCTGCACGTCGAGCTGGTCGCCGCGGACCGGAGTGTCTGGTCCGGCGAGGCCACCCTGGTCATCGCGCGTACGACCTCCGGCGACATCGGCGTCATGCCCGGTCACCAGCCGCTGCTCGGTGTGCTGGAGTCGGGCCCCGTGACCATCCGGACGAGCGAGGGCGGCACCGTCGTCGCCGCCGTCCACGGCGGTTTCCTGTCGTTCGCCGATGACAAGCTGTCTCTGCTCGCGGAGATCGCCGAACTCGCCGACGAGATCGACGCCCAGCGCGCCGAGCGCGCGCTGGAGCGCGCGAAGACGGATTCGGACGCCGCCGCCGAGCGGCGCGCCGAGGTCCGGCTGCGCGCGGTATCGGTCCGCTAGCGGACCGGGCGAGAGCCCAATACCTCAGCCGCGGCACGGTCCGGAATTTTCCGGACCGTGCCGCGGCTGAGGCGATGCAGATGCAGGTTGTATTCGGTACGGCCGGGTCCACCGGTTACGGGACGCAGCGAGGAGGTCGGTGAAGATGTTCCTCGCTCTGCTCGTGTGCGGCCTGGTCGTCGCACTGGTGGTGATCGGACTCTTCGTCTTCGGCTTGCGCCGCAGACTGATCCAGCGGGCCGGCGGCACCTTCGACTGTTCGCTGCGCTGGGGCGTGGCCGAGGAGCCCGACCCGTCCGGCAAGGGCTGGGTGTACGGGGTCGCCCGCTACAGCGGCGACGAGATCGCCTGGTTCCGCGTCTTCTCGTACTCCCCGCGCCCGCGCAGGGTCCTGGAGCGCTCGGCCATCGAGGTCGTGGAGCGCCGGATGCCCGAGGGCGAGGAGGAGCTGGCGCTGCTCTCCGACTCGGTGATCCAGGGCTGTCTGCACCGCGGCACCCGCCTGGAGCTGGCGATGAGCGAGGACGCGCTCACCGGTTTCCTGGCCTGGCTGGAGGCGGCGCCTCCGGGCCAGAGGGTCAATGTCGCCTGAAGCTCTTTGTACCGTTCGGCCCGGCGAGTGCCATGTGTGGACCGCCCGGGCCGTTTCCGTGTCCGCGTCCGATGAGCTGTGCGCGCTGCTGGATGCCCGGGAGCGGCGGGTGTACGAGGCGCTGACCGGGGAGCCGGTGCGGGCCCAGTACCTGACCGCGCACGCGCTGCTGCGCTCGGTGCTCGGGGATCTCCTGGACCGGGATCCGGCGGGGCTGGCCTTCGGGAAGGGGCCGCACGGCAAGCCGTTCCTCACGGACGCGCCGGTCGAGTTCTCGATCTCGCACTCCGGCGAGCTGGTGGCGGTCGCGCTCTCCGCGGACGCCCCCGTCGGGGTGGACGTCGAGCGGGTCACCGAGCTGGCCGAGCTGCCGCTGCCGGTGCTGTCGGCGCGGGAGCGGGCCGTCTTCGACCTGGTCCCGGGCCCGGAGCGGGCGGTCGCCTTCACCGCGTACTGGGTGCGCAAGGAGGCGGTGCTGAAGGCGACGGGGGAGGGGCTGCGGGTGGATCCCGCGCGGCTGACGGTCTCCGCGCCGGACCGGCCGGCCGAGCTGCTGGACTGGCGGGGCCGGAACGACGGACAGCCGCACCCGGAGGTGCGGCTGTACGACCTGGACGCCGGGGACGGTTACCGGGGCGCCGTGGCCCTGCTGGGCGGGGCGCACCGGATCGTCCGGCACGACGGGGGCGGCGTGCTGCACCGCCCCCGCCGGATCAGGGGCTAGTTCAGCCCGCTGTTGATGGCGCCGACGAGCTCGCCGTTGCCGGTGTCGCCGCTGAACTCCCAGAAGAACGCGCCGCCGAGGCCCTGGTTCTTGGCCCAGCTCATCTTGGAGTTGACGGTGGCGGGGGTGTCGTAGCTCCACCAGTTGGTGCCGCAGTGGGCGTAGGCGGTGCCGGCGACGGTGCCGTTGGCCGGGCAGGAGTTCTTGAGGACCTTGTAGTCCTCGATGCCCTGCTCGTAGGTGCCCTGGGCCGGGCCGGTGGCGGTGCCGCCGGGCGCCGCCTGGGTGACGCCGGTCCAGCCTCGGCCGTAGAAGCCGATGCCGAGCAGCAGCTTGTTGCCGGGGACGCCCTGGGCCTTGAACTTGGCGATCGCCTCAGCGGAGTTGAAGCCCTGCTGCGGGATGCCGGCGTACGAGGTCAGCGGGGAGTGCGGGGCCGTCGGGCCCTTCGCCGCCCAGGCGCCGAAGAAGTCGTACGTCATGACGTTGAACCAGTTCATGTACTGCGCGGCGCCCGCGTAGTCGGTGGCGTCGATCTTGCCGCCGGTGGAGGCGTCGGCCGTGACGGCCGCGGTGACCAGGTTGTTGGCACCGAACTTGGCGCGCATGGCCTGCATCATGTTCTTGAACGCGGCCGGGCCGCTGGTGTCGCAGGAGAGGCCGCAGGCGTTCGGGTACTCCCAGTCGAGGTCGATGCCGTCGAAGACGTCGGCCCAGCGCGGGTCCTCGACCAGGTCGTAGCAGGACTGCGCGAAGGCGGTCGGGTTCTGGACGGCCTGGCCGAAGCCGCCGGACCAGGTCCAGCCGCCGAAGGACCAGAGGACCTTGATGTTCGGGTACGCCTTCTTCAGCTTGCGCAGCTGGTTGAAGTTGCCGCGCAGCGGCTGGTCCCAGGTGTCGGCGACGCCGTCGACGGACTGGTCGGCGGTGTACGCCTTGTCGTAGTCGGCGTAGGAGTCGCCGATGGTGCACTTGCCGCCGGTGACGTTGCCGAAGGCGTAGTTGATGTGGGTGATCTTGGACGCGGAGCCCGAGGTCACGATGTTCTTCACGTGGTAGTTGCGCCCGTAGACGCCCCAGTTGGTGAA
Organism: Streptomyces sp. NPDC048659; assembly: GCF_040650575.1. NCBI lineage: Bacteria > Bacillati > Actinomycetota > Actinomycetes > Kitasatosporales > Streptomycetaceae > Streptomyces > Streptomyces sp. NPDC048659. Next base: position 66,305 of record NZ_JBEZHM010000043.1, read on the forward strand.
GTAGCCCATCTTCACGACGTTCGGGGGCGGGGTGCCGCCTCCGCCGCCGGTGGTGCGGACCGGGGTGGCGGCGCTGGCCGGGCCGGTCTGGTCGATGGTGTCGCGGGCGACGACCGTGTAGCTGTAGTCGGTGCCGGCGGTGAGACCGGTGTCCGTGTACGTGAGGGCGGTCGTGGTGGTGACCTTCGTGCCGTCGCGCAGCACGTCGTAGTTCTTGACGCCCTTGTCATCGGTGGCCGCGGTCCAGGTGAGCTTCACCGAGGTGTCGGTGATGGCCGAGGCGGCCGGGGCTCCGGGGGCGGAGGGGGCGTTGTCCCCGGGCTGGGTGGAGCCGTCGCAGGAGGCGCCGTTGATCTTACAGCCGCTGGGCGCGCCGGTACCGGTGCCGTTGAAGCCGAAGGAGACGGAGGCGCCGGGGGCGAGGGTGCCGTTCCAGCCGAGGTTCTTGGCGGTCCAGTGGTTCGCGGCGCCGGTGACGGTGGCGTCCCAGGCGGAGGTGACCGCGGTGCCGGCGGGGTAGTCCCACTCGACGGTCCAGGACGAGAGCGTGGTGGTGCCGGTGTTCTTCACCGTCCACTTGCCCTCGAAGCCGGAGCCCCAGTCGGAGGCTTTGGCGAAGGTGGCGGTGGCCGAGGACGCGGCCTCGGCGGGTGCGGCGAGGCCGACCATGGCGGCCAGTGGCAGGACGAGGGCGGTCAGACCGGCGGCAGCCCGGTGTCTGAACCCTGCTCTGCGCGTCGGTGCTTGAGTGCTCAACGGTGCTCCTCAAGTTGCGGACGTCAAGGGTGGGGGTGGTCCGAAAAGGTGCGCGCGCCGCCGAGCGTAGAAAGGTCTGGACCAGCCGTCAAGAGGTCCAGACCAACGTTGGAACGTCTTCTTTCATATTTCTCTCAGACATCTCCCCGGTATGTGCCGCCGATCCGGGGCCGCGCCCGACACCCCGTCAGCGGATCCCCAACTCCTGTGCCAGCACCGCCGCTTGGACCCGGCTGCGCAGTTCGAGCTTGCCCAGCACCTTGCTGACGTGCGTCTTCACCGTGGCCTCCGCCATGTCCAGGCGCACCGCGATCTCCGCGTTCGACAGGCCCGCGCCCAGCGCCCCGAGCACCTCCCGCTCCCGTGGGGTCAGCCGCGCCACGGCCGCGGGCTCCGGCGCCGGCTCCGGGCGGCGCGGGGCCGCGAACTCGGCGATCAGCCGCCGGGTCACCGCGGGCGCGATCAGCCCCTCGCCGCCCGCCACCGTCCGTACCGCCGCGATCAGGTCCTTCGCGTCCGTGTTCTTCAGCAGGAAGCCCGAGGCGCCCGCCCGCAGCGCGCCGAAGACGTACTCGTCCAGGTCGAAGGTGGTCAGCACCAGCACGTCCGCCAGCCCCTCCGCCACCACCAGGCGGGTCGCCGTCACCCCGTCCATCCGGGGCATCTGGACGTCCATCAGCACCAGGTCCGGGCGCAGCTCGCGGGCCAGCTCCACGGCCCGCTCGCCGTCCTCCGCCTCGCCGACCACCTCGATGTCCGGGGCGCTGCCCAGGATCAGCACGAGCCCCGCGCGCACCGCGCTCTGGTCCTCGGCGACCACGATCCGGATCGTCATGCCTCCGGTGTCCTCTCCTCGGCGGGCAGCTCGGCCCGCACCCGCCAGATCTTCGTCCCGTCCGCCTCCGGCACGGGACTTGCCTCGAACGCGCCGCCGAGCAGCGCCACCCGCTCCCGCATCCCGACCAGACCCGCCCCCGAACCGGGCGCGCGGGGCCCCGGCCGGTCGCCGAAGGGGCTGGTCACGACCACCGTCAGGGCCCGCGGGTCACGGGCCAGGGTGACCGTGACCGTACCGGCCGCGGCGTGTTTGAGGGCGTTGGTCAGGGACTCCTGGACGATCCTGTACGCGGCCAGCTCGACCGGCGCCGGGAGCTGCTCGTCGGCGCCCGCGCGGGTGTCCTCCAGCCGGAACTCCAGCCCGCTGCTCGCGCCGTTCGTCCGGGCCTGGGCCACCAGCGCGTCCAGGCCCGAGAGCCGGGGCACGGCCGCCGGGGCCGTGTCGTCGGAGCTGTCCCGGAGCAGCCCGATCAGCCGCCGCATCTCGGCGAGCCCGGCGACGCTGTTCTCCCGGATCACGCCGAGCGCCTGCCGGGTGGTGGCCTCGTCGTCGAGGGAGAGCGCGGCCGTGGAGTGGATCGCGATGGCGGAGAGGTGGTTGGCGACCATGTCGTGCAGCTCCCTGGCCATCCGGGCGCGCTCGGCGACGACGGCCTGGGCGCGGTCCATCTCGGCCAGCAGCGCGGTCTGTTCGGCGCGCAGCCGGGCCGACTCGGCGGCCTCCCGGTGGTTGCGGACGATGGCGCCGGTGACCGCCGGCAGGAAGGAGACCATGCCGCTGACCACGCCGACGAGCAGGGCGATCGCGTTCTGCCACCACACCAGCAGCACGACGGTGAGGGCCACCGTGATCAGGCCGGTGCTGTACGGGATGCGCTTGGCGGAGGCGGGAGTGCCGTAGACGACGGCCGCGTAGACGATGTCCGTGAACATCAGGACGGTCGCGAGGCTGCCGTTGGTGAACTGGTCCGCGACGAGCGCGAGGGTGCCGACGGTGAGCGCCGTGCGGGGCGCGGTCCGCCGCAGCGCCTCCATGGCGGCCATCACGAAGAGCGGGACGAGCGTGGCCCAGGACTGCGGGAAGACGTTGTCGACCTTGTTGGCGAGCCCGAACGACCACAGCAGCAGGCCGCAGGCGAGGCCGCAGGCGGCGATGAAGAGGTCGTCACGGTGGGGTCGGGGCAGGCGCACCCCTCCATCCAACACGTCGCCCCGGGCGGGCGCGTCCTCGTACGGGCCGAGCCGTGCCTCCGTCGAAGGATGTAGGCGCGGTTCCTCACCGCCGACGACGAAACCGGCCGGGGCGGCCGGGACGCTGGAGGGGTACCGAAAGGGGAGCGCCGTGATCGTCACGCTGATCGTCGTCTGCGAGGTCGGCTTCTGGGTCCTGCTGGCCGCCGGACTCGCCGCCCGCTATCCGCTGAGGATGCCGCGCCTCGGCCTGGCGCTGCTGCTGTGCGAACCGCTGCTGGAGGTGCTGCTGCTCGTCGTCACCGCGATCGACCTGAAGAACGGTGCCGACCCGAGCTGGAAGCACGGGCTGGCCGCGCTCTACATCGGCTACACCGTCGGTCACGGCCACCGCACGGTGACCTGGCTCGACGGGCACGCCGCCCATCGCTTCGGCGGCGCCCCCGCGCCGGTGGGGCCACCACGCTACGGCAGGGCGCGGGCCCGCCACGAGGGCCGGATCTGGCTCGGCAGCGTGACGGGCGCGGCGGTCGCGAGCGGGCTGCTGCTCCTGGCCGTCTGGTACGTGGGCGATTCCGGCGACACCGCCTCGCTCCAGGGCTGGATCATGACCGCCTGGCGGGCGGCCGGCATCCACGGCCTGATCGCCCTGTCGTACGCGGTGTTCCCGAAGAAGGCGCCGGCTCCGGAGCGGCCGGAGCCTGGGAGGTCCGGTCCGTCAGCGCTCGCCGCCCGGGACCCAGAGCACGTCCCCGACCTCCTGGTTCGCCGTCCTGGCAAGGATGAAGAGCAGGTCTGAGAGGCGGTTGAGGTACGTGGCGGTCAGCGGGTTCATCGTCTCGCCGTGCGCCTCGATCGCCGCCCACGTGGAGCGCTCGGCCCGCCGGACCACCGTGCACGCCTGGTGCAGCAGCGCCGCGCCGGGCGTGCCGCCGGGCAGGATGAAGGAGCGCAGCTTGTCGAGCCGCTCCAGGAAGCGGTCGCAGTCCGCCTCCAGCTTGTCGACGTACGCCTGCTCGACGCGCAGCGGGGGGTACTTCGGGTCCGGGACGACCGGGGTGGAGAGGTCGGCGCCCACGTCGAACAGGTCGTTCTGGACGCGGACCAGGACCTTCACGACCTCCTCGTCGAGCCGGCCGAGCGCGATGGCGGTGCCGATGACGGCGTTGGCCTCGTTTGTGTCGGCGTAGGCGGAGATCCGCAGATCGGTCTTGGCGGTCCGGCTCATGTCGCCGAGGGCGGTGGTGCCCTGGTCGCCGGTGCGGGTGTAGATGCGCGTCAGATTGACCATGGGGCCAGCGTAGTTATGCCTGGGCCCGGCGGAAGGTCCGTGTGCCCACCGTCACGGCCAGGACGGTGAAGCCGACGGCGACCAGCACGCCGTACAGCATGGTGGCGGTCGCGTACCGGCCGACGTAGGCGTCCCGGACCGCGTCCACCAGGTAGCGGAACGGCATCAGGTGCGAGAGCGCGTCGAGCCAGCCGGGGGCGAGGGTCATCGGCAGCATCAGCCCGGACAGCAGCATCGACGGGACGGCGAGCGTGTTGATCGCGGGGCCGAACTCCTGCGGGCTGCGCAGCTTCAGCGCCAGCGCGTACGAGAGGGAGGCCAGCGCGAAGGTCAGCAGCGCCACGAAGGCGAAGCCGATCAGGATGCCGGCGAGCGGCGCCCGCAGCCCCATGAGCAGGGCGGCGAGGACCAGCAGCACGGCCTGGAAGACGAAGAGCGCGGCGTCCCGCAGGACCCGGCCGAGCAGCAGCGCGAGCCGGCTCACGGGGGTGACGCGCAGCCGTTCGAGGACGCCCCAGTTCTTCTCCATGATGACCGCGAAGCCCGCGAAGGAGGCCCCGAAGAGGCCGAGCTGGAGCAGCAGCCCGGGGACCAGGACCTGCCAGGAGTCGCCCGTGCGGCCGAGCGGCAGCCCGGTCAGCAGGGGGCCGAAGAGGAGCAGGTAGAGCAGCGGCATGAGCACGCCGAAGAAGATCTGGAAGGGCGAGCGCAGGGTCTGCCGGGCGTAGCGGGCGAAGAGGACGGCGGTGTCGTGGACGACGGGCATCGGAGGCTCCTGGACGGCGACGGGCTAGACGGCGACGGGTGTGGTGTCGGCGGGGGCGGGGGCGCGCCCGGTGAGGGCGAGGAAGGCGTCCTGGAGGGTGGCGGCGCCGTGCGCGGCCTTGAGGGCGGCGGGGGTGCCCTCGGCGGCGACGAGACCGCCGTCCACGACCACGAGCCGGTCGGCGAGGGCGTCGGCCTCGTCGAGGTAGTGGGTGGTGAGGACGACGGTGGTGCCGTGCTCGTCGCGCAGCCGCCGCACCAGCGCCCACAGGTCGGCGCGGCTGCCCGGGTCGAGGCCGGTGGTCGGCTCGTCGAGGAAGAGCAGCCGCGGGCGGTTGACGAGGCCGAGCGCGAGGTCCAGGCGGCGGCGCTGGCCGCCGGAGAGCGCGGTGGTGGAGCGGTCCAGCAGGTCGGTCAGGTCGAGCTCCTCGGCCAGCTCGGCGGCGCGGGCGGCGGCCGCGGCGCGGGGGAGCCCGTACAGGCGTCCCTGGAGGAGCAGCTCGGAGCGCACGGTCTCCTGCGGGTCGACGCCGCCGGACTGGGCGACGTAGCCGATCGCGCGCCGGACGCCGACGGGGTCGCGGACCAGGTCGTGGCCGGCGACGGTGGCGGCGCCGCCGGTGGGCGGGAGCAGCGTGGTGAGCATCCGCAGGGTGGTGGTCTTGCCCGCCCCGTTGGGGCCGAGGAAGCCGAGGATCTCGCCCGTCCGGACGGTCAGGTCGATGCCTCGGACGGCGTGGACCTCGCCCTCGGGCGTGCGGAAGGTCCGGGACAGCCCGGAGGTGCTGATGATTGGCATAGCGACTACAAAAACAGAGTCGCTTAAAATTTGCAATGCCTCCAAGATTTCAGGACCCCTAGCGAAGTCCTAGGATGGGGGCATGGCTGAGGGGCTCAGGGAGCGCAAGAAGCGCCAGACGAAACAGCGGATCTCGGACATCGCGACCGGGCTCTTCGTGGCGCGCGGCTTCGCGGCCGTCACGGTCGCGGAGATCGCGGAGGCGGCGGACGTCTCCGTCAACACCGTCTACAACTACTTCCCGGCCAAGGAGGACCTCTTCCTCGACCGGATGGAGGGCGTCACCCACCGGCTGGCCCGGATGATCCGCGGCCGCGACCGGGGCGAGTCGGCGGCGCGCGCTGTGCTGCGCGAGATCCGCGGCCACGTCACCGCCGTCTCGCCCGCGTACGGACTCATGGACGGCTACGCCGACTTCATGCGGGTCATCGACGAGGCCCCCACCCTCAAGGCCCGGCTCTTCTACCTCCAGCAGGAGGTCGTCGAGACCACCGTCGCCGCCCTCCGCGAGGAGACCGGCGCCCCGGCCGACGATCCCGTCCCGCTGCTGGTCGGCAGCCAGATCGCCTGGATCCAGGGCACCGTCGTGACCTTCATCAGCGCCGGGATGACCGCCGGCCGCAAGGCGGCCGAGGTCTCCCGCGAGGCCCTCGACCTGCTCGACGAGATCGAGGACCTGCTCAGCGAGCGCGTGCTGGACTACGCGGTGCGGACCGGCTGAGCGGCCCGTACCCCCGCCGCCAGGGCGTGCGCGGCCGCGACCGCCTGCTCCTCGGTGGTGAAGCGGCCGAAGCCCACCCGGATGCTGCCCCGGATCCGCTCCGGCGGCAGCCCGACCGCGGTCAGCACGTGGGACGGCTCCTGCGCCGAGCTGTTGCACGCCGAGCCCGAGGAGACGGCGACCGCCGTCACCTCCAGGAGCAGCTGCTGCGCGTCCGCCCCGTCGAAGGACAGGTTCACCGCCTGCGGCAGGAAGCCCGGCCCCGTACCGCTGTTGAGCGTGTACGGCACGAGCCCGGCCAGCTCCGCGAGGAACCGCCCGCGCAGCCCCGCGAGCCGCGCCGCCTCCCGCTCCCGGCCCCCGGCCAGCAGCTCCACCGCCGTGCCGAGACCGATCACGGCGGCCGTGTTCAGCGTGCCCGCCCGCAGCCCGCGCTCCTGCCCGCCGCCGTGCAGCAGCGGCACCAGCGGCGCCCGGTCCGACAGGTCGTTGGACACGTACAGGACGCCGACGCCCTTCGGGCCGTAGATCTTGTGCCCGGAGAAGGTCAGCAGGTCCACGCCCAGCTCCCGCACGTCCACCGGGAGGGTGCCCACGCCCTGCGTGGCGTCGCAGTGCAGCGGCACCCCCGCCGCCCGGGTCAGCTCGGCGATCCTGGCCACCGGCTGGATCGTGGACACCTCGTTGTTGGCCAGCATCACCGACACCAGCGCCGTCTCCGGACGCAGCGCCGCCGCCACCCGGGCCGGGTCCACCCGGCCCTCGGCGTCCACCGGCAGCACGGTCACCTCGTGGCCGGCCGCGCCCAGCGAACGGCAGGTGTCCAGCACCGACTTGTGCTCCACCGCCGTCGTCACCACATGGCGGGGCCGGCCGTCGGCGGCGCCCGCCACGACGCCCTTGACCGCGAGGTTGTTGCCCTCGGTGGCGCCCGAGGTGAAGTAGATCTCGCTGCGCCCCGCCCCGAGGAACCGGGCGACCGTGCCGCGCGCCCGCTCGACCTCGCGGAAGGCGCGGATGCCGGCCGCGTGCGGGCTCGACGGGTTGGCGAAGCACTCGGTGGCCGCCCGGTGCATCGCGTCGGCGACCGCCGGGTCCATCGGGGTGGTCGCCTGGTGGTCGAGATAGATCGTCGCCATGTCGCGCTCCCCTCAGAAGTCGTACGCGGTGTAGGTCAGGGCGATCGGCTCGGCGCACTCCGCGTCGGCGAAGACCAGGGTGATCTCCTCCTCGGAGGTGCCCCGGGTGCGCAGGTAGATCTCGGCGCCCTTGGTCACCTTGTCGCGGTCGGCCAGCGAGTTGATGTCGACGACGTGCCGGCGCGGGCAGTCGGGGAAGGCCCGCAGCCGGGCGAAGTAGCGCGCGAAGTACTCGGCGACGATCAGCGGGCAGCGCGGCACGACGTGGTCGCCCTTGACCACACCGGCGAGCACCTTCGCGTAGGTCCGGGAGCGGAAGAGGATCTCGTCGCCCTCGCGGGAGAACGGCGGTTCGAGCGCGGCGCCGCGCACCGCGTGCTTCATCGAGCGGGCGGCGCGGTTGCGCAGGGTCCGCTCGCGGGTCACCGAGTACGTGATCCCGGCCAGGCCGGCCGCCGCGTCGAGCGGGGCGAGGTCGAGCGCCTCGGGGGCGGGCTCGCCGGCGGCCGGGAGCGTACAGACGTCGGTGGAACAGGACATGCCGAGGTCGTTGACGATGACGTCGTAGAGCACCTTGTTGCCGCGGTGCAGCCGGCGGGCCACGGCGCCGGTCTCCAGGCCCAGGGCGAAGGAGTTCAGCGAGAAGGCGCCGATCCCGGCGGCGGTCTCGAAGTAGCCGCCCGCGACGAGCACGGCGGTGCGGCTGGTGCGGGAGACGGTCTCGAGGAGCGGAGCGACGCGTGCGGCGCGCTCGGTGCTCAGGGTGGGGCTCATGTCTGGTGCACTCCGTTCTGCTTCGGTGAGGGGTGAAGTCCGATCGGACGGTGCTGAGGACGTGGGACTCGGATACGGATACGGGGCCGGGGTCCCCGCCCGGGGTACGGATCCGGGGGCGGGGTACGGGGCCGGGGCTCGCGGCCGGGGGCCCGGGGAACCGGGACCGGGGGCTCGGGCCCGGAGGTGTCAGGGCCGCGGGCGCGGGGCGCCGTCGGGGCCGGGGACGGGTCTGGGGTCCGCCACGGGGGTCGCGGAGACGGGGCCGGGGGCCGGTGCGGGGTCCGCCGCCGCCCCCGCCGCCCCCACGCCCGTGCCGATCGCCGCGCCCACCACGCACAGCACGGCGCCCCACTGGAGCGGCGAGAGGTGCTCGCCCAGGAGGCTCAGGCCCACCAGCGCGGCGATGACCGGCTCGACGGTGGAGAGCACCGCGAAGACCCGCGGCGGCAGCCGGCGCAGCGCGGCGAACTCCAGCGAGAACGGGATGACCGTGGTGAGCACGGCCACGCCGAGCGCCGCGCCCAGGACGGCCGGTTCCAGCAGCACGCCGAGCGGCGGCAGGCCGAGCGCCGGGGCGGTCGGCAGGGCGAGCACGGCGGCCACGCTCAGGCCGAGCGCGAGCCCGGCGCCGCCCGGGACGGCCCGCCCGACCCGGGCGCCGAGCAGGATGTAGCCGGTCAGGGCCGCGCCGGTGAGCAGGGCGGCGGCGAGCCCGACCGGGTCGTCCAGGCCCCGGGTGCCGCCGAGGACCAGCAGCCCGGCCGCCGCGAGCAGCACCCAGACGCGGTCCAGCGCCCGCCGCGAGGTCAGCGCGGCGAGCAGCAGCGGCCCGCTGAACTCCAGGGTGACGACCACACCCAGCGGGAGGCGGGAGGTGGCCTCGTAGAAGGAGAACTGCATGACGGTGAAGACGGCCCCGTACGGCAGCAGCAGCCGCCAGTGGGTGCGCAGCAGCCGCAGCGCGGGCCGGGAGAACAGGCAGAGCAGCGCGGCGGAGAACAGCAGCCGCAGCAGGGTGGCACCGGCCGGACCGGTCTGCTCGAAAAGCGTCTTGGCGAAGGCGGAGCCGAACTGCAGGCTGACCATGCCGGCCAGCAGCAGGAGCGGCGCGGGGGCGGCTCTCGGGTCGTAGCGACGCATGACAGACGACTATATACCCCCTAGGGGTATAGGGCGAAGCGATCCGGCCCGCCGTCGGGGTGTCGCGAGTGTGACGTCCGTCAAACCGGGCGTGACGCGCGTTACTTCGCGGTCACTTGGCGCCCCGGGCCCGCTAATCTCCGCCGGAGAGCCGGAAGTGAACAGTCGTTATGGGCAACGAGGGGTGGAAGACGTGGCAGGGAAGCTCGCCGTCATCGGGGCCGGACTCATGGGGTCCGGGATCGCGCAGGTCTCGGCCCAGGCAGGCTGGGACGTCGTCCTGCGCGACGTCACCGACGCCGCGCTGACCCGGGGCACCGAGGCGATCGCGGCCTCGTACGACCGCTTCGTCGCCAAGGGCACGCTGGCCGCCGCCGACGCCGAGGCCGCCCTCGGCCGCATCACCGCCACCACCGACCTGGACGCCGTCGCCGACGCCGACATCGTCGTCGAGGCCGTGTTCGAGAAGCTGGAGGTCAAGCACGAGATCTTCCGCGCCCTCGACAAGGTCGCCAAGGACGGCGCCGTGCTCGCCTCCAACACCTCCGCCATCCCGATCACCAAGATCGCCGCGGTGACGGAGCGCCCCGAGTCCGTCGTCGGCACCCACTTCTTCTCGCCGGTCCCGATGATGCGGCTGTGCGAGCTGGTCCGCGGCCACAAGACGAGCGACGCCACCCTCGCCACCGCACGGGAGTACGCCGAGTCCGTCGGCAAGACCTGCATCGTCGTCAACCGCGACGTCGCCGGCTTCGTCACCACCCGGCTGATCTCGGCCCTCGTCGTCGAGGCGGCCAAGCTCTACGAGTCGGGCGTGGCCACCGCCGAGGACATCGACATCGCCTGCAAGCTGGGCTTCGGGCACGCCATGGGCCCGCTCGCCACCACCGACCTCACCGGCGTCGACATCCTCGTCAACGCCACGGGCAACATCTACACCGAGACCCAGGACGAGAAGTTCGCCCCGCCGGAGCTGATGCGCCGGATGGTGGACGCGGGTGACATCGGGCGCAAGAGCGGGCAGGGCTTCTACACGTACTGATCGCCGCGGGGGCGTCGGCGCGGAGTCCGCACAGGGATCCGACCGCCGTCCGCGCCATCGCCCCTCGGGGTGAATTTCGATATCGGTTCGCTTACAAGGCGCAACGCTTCTGCCGACCCGGCAGTCAGTCGTTGCGAAGACGGGCACACGACGGAGCACTCTCGGGGAGCGCATATGCACATCAGGGGCGACCACGTCGAGCTGGTCGTCGGGGGCCGCCTCGACGTCCGCAGCGCGGCGGACGCCCGTACGGTCCTGCACTCGGCCGTCGACGACGGAGTCGGCGACCTCGTGCTCGACCTGACCGGCCTCGACTCCTGGGACGCCACCGGGCTCGGGGTCATCATGGGCGCCCACCGGAGGGCCGGCCGCTGCGGCAGACGCCTGGTGCTGCGCGGGGTGCCGCCCCAGATGCAGCGCCTCCTCGTGGCCACCCGGCTGCACCGCATCCTCGCCATCGAGGGCGGCCTCGCCGCCGAGTCGCTGCCCCGCGTCTGACCACGGACGGCGGGTCGGGGCGGGGCCGGTCCGCGCGGCTGTGAAGCCCGCGTGGAGCGGCTGTGGAGAACAGGCGTCCCGCTCAATCCTCACAAGACCGTGACGTCTTGGTCTCCACGGCACCCCGCCTGTTCCCGGAGCCCCGGCGACCGTCTAGGGTCGGCTCTCGCCTGCACATCGCCCGTCGCTTGGGAGCTAGCACCATGGACCCGACCCACCGGGGACCCGAGGAGTACGGTCACGACACCGAGGGCGAGGAGGCCCGCCCCGGCCCCTCCGCCGCGCTCGTGCCCGCGTCCACCGCCCCCGCCCGGGTCCGCACGGCCCGCGTCGTCGCCGGCGGCCTGCTCCTCACCGTGAATCCGGTCGACGGCAGCGAGATCGAGGTCTGCCCGCCCGGCGAGCAGCCCCCGGCCCCCCGCCGCCGCACCCCCGAGGAGCGCGCCGAGGCCGCCCGCGCCGCCGCGCCCCCCGTGCCGCCCGGCCCCGCCGCCCCCGCCCTGCCCCTCCTCGAACGGCGCGAGCAGCGCGAACTCCTGGGCCGGCACCTCGCCCGGGGCCGCTCCGCGCGCCTCACCGGCCCCGCGGGCTCCGGCCGCAGCAGCCTCATCGCCGCCGTCGCCGCCGACTGCGCCGACATCGCGCCCGACGGCGTCGTGCGCCTCTCCGGCCACCACCGCACCCCCACCGAGCTGCTGTACGAGCTCTTCCACACCGTCCAGTACGCGCCCGGCTTCCGGCCCGACCGCGAGGAACTCCTCATCGAGGTGCGGCGGATCGGCGCCATCGTCCTCGTCGACGACCTGGAGTTCGGCGGCACCGCCCTCGACGAACTGCTCGCCGCCACCCCCGACTGCGCCTTCCTCTTCGGCGCCACCCCCGACGTCCCCGCGCCCTCGCCCGAGGCCGCCCTCGAAGAGGTCGTCCTCAGCGGACTCGGCCGCCCCGCCGCCGTCGAGCTCCTGGAGAGCGCCGTCGGCCGCACCCTCACCGAGGAGGAGGCCAACTGGGCCGGCGACCTCTGGTTCGAGTCCGAGGGCCTGCCGCTGCGCTTCGTCCAGGCCGCGGCCCTGCTCCGGCAGCGCGACCGACTCCGGCTCGGCCCCGCCGAGTTCGACGCCTTCGGCGCCCTGGAGGAGGCGTTCGGGCCCGCCGGCGCCCCGCCCGCCGTCCCCCCGGCCGCCGACGACCTCGCCGGCGCGGACCCCGACGACCCCGATGTCGAAGTACGCGACATACCGCTGCCCAGCCTCGGCGAGGGCGCCGCCCCGGCCTCCCTGCTCGCCTCCCGGCTCAGCCGCGCCGCCCAGGACACCCTGCGCTACGCCGTCGCCCTCGGCGGCGAGGTGCCGCACCAGGCGCACCTGCCCGCCCTCATCGGCGACACCCACGCGGACGCCGCCCTCGGCGAACTCATGGGCTGCGGGCTGCTCTCCCCGGTCGGCTCCCGCTACCGCCTCGCCGCCGGAGCGCTCACCCAGCTCCTCGCCCAGGGGTACGAGGAGGACGCCACCGGGCGCGCCCACACCGTGGCGCAGCACTACGCCTGGTGGGCCGCGCACCCCTCGGTCACCCCCGAGCGGGCCACCGCCGAGGCCGACGCGCTGCTCGCCGCCCTCGCCGCGCTCGTTTCCGGCAGCACCGCCGAGCACCCCGCGACCGGCGTGCTGCTCGCCCGCGCCGCCGCGCCCGCCTTCGCCGCAGGACTCCACTGGGGCGCCTGGGAGCGGGCCCTGCGCGGCGGCCAGGAGGCCGCCCGCCGCTCCGGCGACGTCGCCGAAGAGGCGTACTTCCACCACGAGTTGGGCATCCTCGCGCTCTGCGCCGGCAGCCTCCAGCGGGCCCGCGCCGAACTGGAGGCGTCCATCGGTCTGCGCGGCGCCCTCGCCGACAAGCGGGGCACCGTCGCCGGCCGCCGCGCGCTCGCGCTCGTCGCCGACCTCACCGGCGAGGCCCTCCCGGCCGAGCCCGCCGCCGGGGACCCGCAGGCCCCGGCCGAGCACGACGAGGGCCCCCACTCGCCGCCCCGGGGCCTCCCGGTGGCCGCCCCGCCGCCGGTCAAGTCCGCCTTCCCCGCGCTGGCCGCGCCCAGCGACTTCACGGGCCTCCCCGCCTTCGGCGGCCCGCCCGCCCCCGCCGGGCACGCGCCGACCGTCCCGACACCCTTCCCGCCGGTGGCCCCCGGGGCGGGCGCCGCGCCCGCCTCCCTCGCCGCCTTCGCCGACGACGCCCCGACCGTCGTCGCCGCCCCGGCCGTCGCCGGGGCCGGGGACGAGGACCGGGACCGCCGCGGGCTCGCCAAGGGCCTCCTGGCGGGCGCCCGCCGCAATCTGGCCGCGGTCGGCGCGGGCGCCCTGCTCGTCGCCGTCCTCGGCACCGTCGTCGCGATCGGCGCCACCTCCGGCGGGGACGAGCACCCCGCCAACGACAAGGTCACCTCCGACAGCAGCGCCGACCCGGGCGACGGCACGGACGACGGCACCCCCGGCGACGGCGAGTCCACCGAGGACACCACGGGCGGGCCCTCGGACCCGTCCCAGCCCGGCCCCACCGGCACCGCCTCCCCGGGCGCCACGGCCTCCTCGGGCACCCCGTCCCCGAGCGGCTCCCCGTCCGCGACGGACAGCCCCACCCCGAGCGACCCGGCGGCCACCACGACGCCGCCGGAGCCCACCCTGTCCCCGACGCGGACCCCGACGCCCACCAGGCCGCCGACGACGCCGCCGACCACCCCGCCCACGACCCCGCCGACGACCCCGCCGACCGACGACCCGACGACGACGCCGCCCACCGACAACCCCACCGGCTCCGCCTCCGCCTCCCGCTCCGAGTCCGCCCCGGCGGACCCGGCCTGACCGGCGCCCCCGGCGTACCCGCGTACGAGGAAGGGCCCGGGAGCCCCTCGACGTCGACCACCCCGACATCGAGAACTTCATCGAGACCAAGGTCAAGGAGGAGGAGAAGAT
>NZ_JBEZHM010000044.1:0-77818 GCF_040650575.1 Streptomyces sp. NPDC048659
AGCGCGTGCCGCTGGCGGTGAGCGGAGCGAGCCGCCTCCGCTCACGCGGAGCGGGTCCCTCCGGGCTGCGCCCGTCGCAGCGAGCCGGGTCGCTGCGCTCCCCGGCCGCTCCCGCTCCGCGTGAGCGGAGGCGGCTCGCTCCGCTCACCGCCAGCGGCACGCGCTCCGCGCCCGCCGCCAAGGGCAGGGCATCCGGCCCGCGTTGCGGGCCGGGGCCGGCCTCCGGCCGACCCGTGGCCTCCGCTGCGCTCCAGCCACTCCAGGGCGCGCCCCCCCAACTCCAGTGCGGCCAGGCGTGCCACGCTCCGCGCGGCCCACCCCGGGGGCTCGGGCCACAAGCAGCAGCAAGAGGAAGGGAAGGTGACAGGCAGTCGGGCGGGTGACGGAGGGCTTGGGGCCGGCCACCCGGAGGGCGGGCGGGTTTGAGGGGGCGTCAAGGTCCCGGATTGGCTTGCGATAAGGCAAGACTAACAGCTTTCAGCCACGTTCGGGGGAATCTCGGGATTCTGAGTGCTTCATTTTTGGAGCCGAGATAAGCTATGGACTCAGAGCACACCACCCCGGACCGCTCCGGAGGGTTATCGAGATTCACCCCAACCGCCTTGCCGGTGTCCCAGTAGGGCGGTTCAACCAGCCGATCGCGTCAGTCCAACCGTAGCCCTTGTAGCTCCTCTACGTGCAGGTTTCCCGTTTCCCGCCGCTCGAATCGACCGGGCGGCACCCCTGGAGAAGGCAGGCGATATGTCGAGCACCGACCGCGCTGATCAGCGCGAGGCAGCCCAGCGAGAAGCGATTGACGCGGTCGTGCGCGCCCTCGAATTGCCTGCAAGATCGCTTGTGCCCGAACGAGGGCTTCGAACGCAGGTGATCATGGCGACCGGGTCCGGGAAGACCCGGGTGGCGGTCCGCAGCGCGGAGGAGCTCCACGCGGGCCGTGTGCTGGTGCTCGTACCCTCGCTGGACCTGCTCGCCCAGACCGAGGCCGCGTGGCGCGAGGGAGGCCGCCGGGGCCCGATGATCGGGGTGTCCTCGCTGCGCGGTGAGGAGGTGTCCTTCCCCAACACCACGGACGTGGACGAGCTGGTGGAGTGGACGCGCGGCCTGGACAAGGTGACCGTGTACGCCACGTACGCCAGCCTCGGGCTGGGCACGCTGGAGCGGGCGCACGCCGGGGGCCTCGCGGCCTGGGACCTGATCGTCGTGGACGAGGCCCACCGCGTTTCGGGCCGGATCGGGAAGCCGTGGGCGGTCGTCCACGACAACCAGAAGATCCCGTCCCTGCGCCGTCTGTACATGACGGCCACGCCGCGGCTGTGGCAGCTCGGGGACGAGGACGAGGCCAGCGCCCCGGGCGAGCTGGTCGCGAGCATGGAAGACGACCCCGAGGGCCCCTTCGGCAGCCGCTGCTTCACCCTGACCCTCTCGGAGGCCATCGACCGGGGAATCTGTGCCCCCTACCAGGTCGTATGCGTGGACGTCACCGACACCGCGCTCCAGGCCGCGCAGCTCCTGGGCGCCGAAAGCCGCTCGGCAGAGGTCCGCGGGGCCCGGCTCGCCGCGCTCCAGACCGCCCTGGTGAAGGCGTCAGCCGAGGAGGGCTTCCGCCGCACGCTCGTGTTCCACCACGTGGTGAAGGAGGCCGAAGCGTTCGCGGCCGGACTCCCCGACGTCGCCGCGCAGCTGCACGCCAGCGACCCCGAGCTGTACCCGAAGACGATCTGGGCGGACTGGCTGTGCGGCGACCACAAGCCGCTCCACCGCCGCCGACTCCTCGGGGAGTTCGCGGCCGGGATCGCCACGGACGGCACCGTCGTGGAGAAGTGCTTCCTCTGCTCGGTGAAGGTCCTCGGCGAAGGCGTCGACACCAAGAACTGCGACTCCGTCTACTGGGCCGACGTACGCGGCTCCATGCCCGACCTCGTCCAGGCCGTGGGCCGCGCGCTGCGGATGCAGCCCGGCGAGGGCAAGATGGCCTCGCTCGTGGTGCCGGTCCTGCTCGGACCGGGCGAGACGGCGGACAACATGCTGACCTCCCGGGCGTTCGGCGGCCTCGCCAAGCTGCTGGAGGCGCTGCGGGCCCACGACGCCAGGATCGTGGAGACCCTCGCGGAGCAGCAGGCCCCGAGCCGCTACAAGCCCGTCAGCAAGGACGACAGCGGGAAGAGCACGGGCAGGAGCGGCGAGGGCTCCGGAGGCGTCAGCGCCCCCGCCAAGGCCCTGCTGAAGTTCTCCACGCCCCGCGACCCGGCCGCGCTCGCGGCGTTCATCAACCTGCGGGTCCTCAACCCGGAGCACGAGCACTGGCGGCGCGGCGTGGAGGCCGCCGTCATCTACGCCCGCGAGCACGGCGACCTCCGCGTGCCGTTCACGTTCCGCGTGCCCGCCGTCGAGGACCAGGAGGCGGAAGGCGAGGGGTGGCCGGCCTCGCTCGCCGGGTTCCCGCTCGGGCAGTGGACCGCCGACTGCCGGCGGTTCTACGCCCGCGGCGACATGGACGAGGACCGCGTCGCGCAGCTGGAGAAGCTCGGCATGATCTGGTCGCACTACGACGTCGCGTGGGAGGAGGGCCTGGCCGCCGCACGCGGGTGGGCGGCCGAACACGGCCACCTCCTGGCCCCGCTAGACGCCACCTTCCAGGGCGCGAAGGTGGGCATCTTCCTGAAGAACGCGCGGGCCGCCGCCCGGAAGGCGCAGGAGATCGAGCAGCGGCGTGCCGAGGGGCTGCCGGTGGAGTCGTCGGCCGGAGCGCTGTCGGATGAGCGGCGCGAGCAGCTGGAGGAGATCGACGCTTCCTGGTGCCCGTCGTGGCCGGTGACGTGGCAGCGGTGCTTCCACCTGGTCCGGATGCACCTGGACGCCGGTGAGGCGCTGCCCACCGAGGCGGGCGACGTCGTGCGCCAGGGCGAGGACCTCGGGCGGTGGGTGCAGTCGGTGCGGCTCGGCTGGGGCGAGCTCACGGCCGTGCAGCAGTGGATGTGCGAGCAGGTCCTCGGGATCGAGCCCGCGAGCGAGGAGGAGAAGCCGCCGCCGCGCCGTACGCAGGCCGACAAGTGGGCGATGAATTACGAGGCCGCCAAGCAGTTCTACGAGCGCGAGGGGCACCTCCAGGTCCCGAGGAAGCACGTCGAGCGGATCGTCGGCGAGGAGGAGCGCGAGCACAGGCTGGGTGCCTGGATCGGGAACCAGCGCAGCCGGGCGGCGACGCTGACGCCGGAGCGGATGGAGCTGCTGTCCGCGATCGGGATGCGGTGGTCCTGATGGTGGGCGTCGTCGTCACCGCGGCCGCCGCGCTCGCGGCCGGCTATCTGCTCGGGCGCCTGCGCCCGTGGCAGCGGTTGGGCGACTGGGCGGCCGATCAGGTCCGCTTCACCGGGCCGTGGGTCCGGGGCGGCTTCGGCCGTCAGGCCGTCGTCGTCCTGGCCCACGCCGTCACCGCGCCGCGCACCAGCTGGCGCATCATGCGCACCCCGGCCGCCGACACCACGGTGCCGGCGCCCGTACGCGATCCGAACTGGGTCGCCAACCGCAGCCCCAAGGGCGGCACCTGAGCAGCCGGGAACCCTCAGCGGGGCCGGGCAGGGGATCCTGTCCGGCCCCGCTGTCGTCGGATCACCCGGCCCCGCCGGGCTTGCCCAGGGTGGCCTTGGGCTTGCCCGCAGCCGCCGGCGGCTTGCCCGGCTCAGCCGCGCAGGCGGGAGAGCCAGCCGGTGCCCTTCTGCTTGGGCACGGCCTGGTCCTGCTCTTGGTCGCGCTCTTCCTGCCGGGGACTCACACCCCAGGTCCGGTCCAGGTCGGCCTCGAACCGCTGGTCGCAGTCCCCGCACAGAGACGGGTTCTTCGCCGGGGAAGCGGTCCAGCCGACGCGTTTGGTCGCCTTCCACCGTTCGTCGGTGAACGCGGCACCGCACTCGGTGCAGACGGGACGCTCGGGGGCGGGCCAGAAGTCGTCCGACCCTGCCTCACCGCGTACCGGCTCCTGGCGCTCCTGGGCCGCGGCGACGGCCGCGCGCTTGCAGGTGTCGCACAGCTGCGGGTGGGAGTCCTTCGCAGCTCCCCAGTCCTTCGGCTGTACCGCCTCCCAGCGGGCGTCGGTGAACTTCGTCCCGCAGCCGGTGCAGACGGGGCGGCGGGCCTCGCGCTCGGCCGCCTGCTTCGCATCGTGTTCCCGCGCCGCTCGCCGTAGCTCCGCCTGGTACGCCGCCGCACGGGCCTTGGCCTCCCCTGCCTCGCGGGCCTGGGCGGCCTCGAGGCGCGGGTTGCCGATCGCCTCCAGGAGGGTCTGCGGGCCGCTGCGTCCGAAGCGGGCGAACACCGGACCGGCTGGGCCGTGCTCACGCAACTGGTTCAGCCCGACCGCGATGATCGGGATCCTCCGGTCGTAGAGGTGGTAGCCGCCCCGCTGTCGCTCCCCCTGCCACAGGTGCCGGGTCAGCTCCATCAGGCGCGGGACGGTGCGGTTGGGATTGCGCTCGCCGATCCGGTTGAACACCAGCAGCACAGGCGGGTGCGGCGCATCGCCGTACCGGCCCTCGGGGACCGTCCAGCGCGTACGCCACATCGGACGCTCCTTGCCATCGGTGTCCTTCACCTTCCGCTTGAAGAACCGCGCGTACTTCTCCAGCTTGTCGGCGAGCTCCTCGGCGGTCTCGTGGCAGTTGTCGACCTCGATGAACAGCAGCGGCACACCGTCCTGCGGAGCAGTGAGCACGATGTCGGCCTGGGCGCCGCCCTTGCCGGGCGCGTTCCACGTGCCGGTCGCCGGGAGCGACACCTCGGTCCAGTACGAGGCGATCGTGCCGATCCCGTCCGGGGAGTCGACGGCGGCCTGGGCGGCGGCCTGGACGTGCGGCAGGTCTTTGACGAGCCTGGCCATGTTCGGCTTCGGGCGCAGCATCGCGATCACGGTCTCGTTGACGGCCATCGGGTGGGAGGCCCCGGACGAGCCCGCGCCGCGCGCGGTGGAGCCCATCTCCGTCACCGGCCGGTTCAGCTCGTACGAGGCGGCCTGAAGACCCTTGGGGGTCAGGTTCCGCAAGGCGTCACCCGTCTCGGTGGAGCCGCCGTTCTCCGACAGGCCGTGCCCCCGCATGTCGGAGAGCGCGGCCGTGTGCGAGGCGGTCCGGGCCTGCTTGCGCTTCGACGGGGTCTCCTTGTCGGCGTGCCGGAAGGTCAGGTGCGGAGCGCCGATCCGCTGGATCTGATCCGTTGTCGCAACCTTCAGCGCTCCGAGCACGCGCAGCACGTCGCCGCGGTAGTTGTTCGTCGACCCCGCCGGGTTGTTCTTCCGCTTCCCCGTCATCAGCTCTGCTCCCTCGTTGCTCGCGACCGGCCGCCGGCCGACCGGCGCCGCTGCTGGCGCTGGCCGCGCCCGGCCTGGGAGGGCGTCCGGGCCCCCCGAAACCCGATGCTCTCCTCCACTACGGACATGTAGAGGAGAGAAGAGGGTTGTGACGGCGCAGTTTTCGCGCCGATTGCGGCCCTGACAAGGGGTTTTCCTCCGGCCTGGGGTGCCGGGCACCAAAGGGGGTTCCCAAGGGCCCTCCGAAGGGGGCACCCAGGGAGGCCCCTTCGGCTTGCCCAGCTCGGGCCGGCCTTCACGTTTGATCGGCCCGCGCGGTGCCGCTGCCCGGCCCTCGGGTGGGTGGTCGTCATCGTCTGGTCTCCTTCGCTGCCCCGGCCGGGGTGGTCGGGGCGAAGGAGCAGCGTGCAGGGGACCCCCTTGTCCGCGGTCTGACCGTGGCCAGGTCAAGGAGAAACACGGCAGCGGTCGGGGCGGTAGCAGAGGTGGACAAGGGGTCAGAGCCGGATTCGAGGTCGGGCCGACCACCCTGGACAAGGGGGCCCGGTTTGGCCCTTGCAGTACCTATTCGCCCGGTTCGAGCTGGGGGGAGAGTTCTCCGTCCTCTGTCCACAGGTCGGCGCGCCGACCATACGAAAACGACGCCGTGAATCGCACGGCGGTCATCGTGAGGAGAGGTTCATGCCGTACCTGATTCCGACCCGTACGCCGCTGACGCCCGAGCAGGTGGAGCAGGGCTTCGACTACCTCCTGGCGCTGCAGACGGGCGGCGGTACCTACGCCGCTGGGCGGGTGGAGGCGACCCCGGAGCTGGCGTTCGTCCTGCTGCGGCTCGCCGAGGACATCATCTGGCCCGTCACGGCCGTGGACGGGGAGGCCACCGACCTGTGCGCGGACTCCTTCGTGCTGGACGAGGTCGGGTGCGTCCTGCTGTCCGCGCTGCGGGACTGGGCGCGCGACTCCCCCACCACGGCGGTGCTCGGCATCGCCCGCAGCATCATCCGCTTCGTCGAGAACGTGATCCCCGACCCCGACGACCACGGAGACACCCACGCCACCCTGGAGGCGATGCGCGACGAGCACCTGGCGCTGGCGCACGCGGTGCACTCCGCACCCGGTGCGCACCGCTGACCGCACCAACCGCACCACCGCACCGGGTGGGAGCGCACCGGTGCGGTGGAGCGCACCATCGGGTTCGCACTGGTGCGGTGGTGCGCCCATCCGGTGGGCACCACGGTGCGCACCACCGTCCATCCGGTGCGCTCCACTCGGTGGGCGGTGCGCGCGCCGGTGCGGCCGGCGCGCGGGAGTGGGGCGCACCGGGTGGGCGGTGGTGCGGTGGAGTGGGCCCGGGTGGAGACGGTGGAGGCGGTGCGTTTCTCCTTGACCTGAGCCGAGGTCAAGGGGAAACGCACCGGGTGGGTGCGTGGCCCCACTCCCGTCGATGGCGTCCACTTCCACCCGGTGGGCTCCACTCGGTGGAGTGGGTGCGGAGCACGGTGGCGTCCACTCCCGGACGGTGGACTCCACTCGGTGGAGTGGAGCCGGGTGTCGTCGGTGCGCACCACTGCACCGGGTGCGCACCATCGGGTCCACTCAGTGGCCGGCCTCCCGGCCGCGGTGCGGTGCGGGTTGCTGTGGGCGGTGCGCCTGCTGGTCGTCCGGGCGCACCGGGCGCACCGCGTCGGCGTCGGCTGGTGCGGTGTGGCGGTCCGCGCGGGCGCGGGCGTCGTTGACCATCTTGGTGGCCGCCTCCCGGATGCGGCGCAGTCGGTCGTCGGTGAGATCGAGGGCTTCCACGTCCGTGCGGGACTTCCGCAGGGCCCGCAGCGCCGTCATGTCGATCGCGTCCCCGCGACCGGCTTCCGGCTCCTGGTCCACCAGCTGCTCGACCAGGGGCGCTCCCGGGTCGAGAACCACACCGTCAGCCATCCCGACCTCACCGGGCTCGACGCCGCCGGGCAGAAGGCCGAGCTGTGCGGGGCGCGCGACCAGCACCTCGCCCAGTTCGGCGACGGGCCTCGGCTGGTGCGCCCGCCGTACGGGGTGTACGACGCGACCACCCGGACCACCGCGCGGGCGTGCGGGGCGAAGGCCGTGGTGACCTGGACGTACGACCTGACCACCTGGGGCCAGTGGACGCCGCCCACGCCGACGCTGAAGGCCGGCGACATCATCCTGCTGCACTTCAACGAGACCCTGGAGGACGACCTCCGGCGGGCCCTCGACCTCGCGGACGCGGCGGGGCTGAAGCCCGCGCCGCTGCGGGAGTACGTGCCGGAGTAGGGCTCAGAGGATGACGTGCGGGAGGAAGCGGGCGTACTCGTCGGTGATCGGGCCCGCCGACTCCCGGATGCCGAGGCCCGCCGCCTCGTCGCCTACGGTCCACGCGCCGAGCACGACCCGGTTGCCGTCGAAGTCCGGCAGCGGGGCCAGCTCCTGGTAGCAGCAGGGCTCGTCCCGTACGGCGGGGGCGGCGCCCGGCTCGTGGATCGTGACACCCGCGCCCTCACGGCCGAGCAGGGGCTTGGTCACGTAGCCGGTGGTGGCGGCGAGGTCGCGGGGGCCGTCGAGGTAGGCGGGCAGCAGGTTGGGGTGGCCGGGGTGGAGTTCCCAGAGGATCGCGAGGAGCGCCTTGTTGGAGAGCAGCATCTTCCACGCCGGCTCGATCCAGCAGGTGCTGCCCGTGCCGCCGCCGTTGTCGAGGGTGTCCAGGACGTGCGGGCCGAAGCGGTCCGTGGTCAGCCACTCCCACGGGTAGAGCTTGAAGCAGGCGCGGATGAAGCGGAGCCGGTCGTCGACGAAGCGGCCCGCGATGCGGTCCCAGCCGATCCGCTCGACGGACAGCGCCTCGGTGTCGAGGCCGGCCTGCTGGGCGGTCTCGCGGAGGTACGCGACCGTCATCAGGTCCTCGCCGAGCTCGTCGCCCTCGGTGTGGACGAAGTGCACCGGGCTGCCGGGCGGCAGCAGGCGGGCCTGGCGCCGCCACGCGTCGACGAGCCGCTCGTGGAGGGAGTTCCACTGGTCGGCGCCGGGGAAGCGCTCCTCCATCCAGAACCACTGCGGGCTCGCCGCCTCCACCAGGGAGGTCGGGGTGTCCGCGTTGTACTCCAGCATCTTCGCCGGGCCCGTGCCGTCGTAGCGCAGGTCGAAGCGGCCGTAGATGGTGGGGAGTTCGGCCCGGCGGTGCCAGGACTCGGCGACCAGGGCGGCGAGCCGGGGGTCGGTGACGCCGAGCTCGGCGAACCGGTTCTTCTCGACGATGTGCGCCGCCGCGCCCAGGCACATCGCGTGCAGCTCCTCGACGGCCTCCTCCAGTGCCTCGACCTCGGGCAGCGTGAAGGAGTAGTAGGCGCTCTCGTCCCAGTACGGGCGCAGCGAGCCGTCCGGGTGGCGGGTCAGGGGGTAGATCAGGCCCTGTTCCTCGACGGTCCGCTGCCAGTCGGGGCGGGGCTCGGTGCGGTGGCGCCGCATGGCCGGGTCAGCCGCCGCCGGAGCCGGAGTGGTGGCCGCCGAAGCCGCCCGAGTCGACGGCCGCCTTGTCGAAGCTGCCGCCGCCAGCCTTGCCGCCGCTGACCGAGCCGCCGTAGTAGTAGCGGCCGGTGGCCGTGGTGGAGCCGCTGCCGGAGCCGCTGCCGGAGGAGCACTTGTAGTCCGGCAGCTCCTTGTAGGTCACCGGGTCGACGCAGCGGCGGTCGGGCTCGGAGCCGCACGCGGTCAGCGTCGCGGCGAGCACGCTCACGCCGCCGAGAATCACCGTGCCGGATCGCAGTCTGCGCATCGCCGTCCTCCCCCTGTCCCGCCCGCTCGCTCTGTCGCTCTGTCTGTCGCTCTGTCGCGATCGCACAGTGTAGGCCCGCGCTCCGGGCCCGTTCGCACTAGAGTCCCTTTCGTGCTTCTTGGGATGGTGTGCGCGCTCGGGTCGGCCGTCTGCTTCGGCGCGGCGTCGGTGCTTCAGGCGGTCGCCGCGCGGGCGGCGGAGCCCGGCTCGGGCGGCGGGGTCGACGTCACGCTGCTGTGGCGGGCGCTGCGGCAGTGGCGCTATCTGGCCGGTCTCGGGCTGGACGGGCTCGGCTTCGTCCTCCAGATCGTCGCCCTGCGGACCCTGCCGATCTACGCGGTCGGCGCCGCGCTCGCGGCCAGTCTCGCGGTGACGGCGGTGATCGCCTCGCGGGTGCTGAAGGTGCGGCTGCGGCGGGTCGAGTGGGCGGCGGTCGGGGTGGTCTGCCTGGGCCTCGGGATGCTGGCGCTGGCGTCGGGGCGGGAGGGCCACGAGGGGACCGACTCGGCGGTGCTGCGCTGGGGGCTGCTGGCGGCGGCCTGCGCCGTCCTGGCGATCGGCGCGGCGGCGGGCCGGCTGCCGGAGCGGCCCCGCGCGCTGGTCCTGGGCCTGGCGGCCGGGTTCGGCTTCGGGGTGGTGGAGGTCGCGGTGCGGCTGATCGACTCGGCCGACCTGACCAACCCGGCGCTGTACGCGCTGCTGGTGGGCGGCGGGGCGGCGTTCCTGCTGCTGACCTCGGCGCTGCACCGGGGCTCGGTGACCACGGCGACGGCGGGCCTGGTGCTGGGCGAGACGATCGGCCCGGCCCTGGTCGGCGTGGTGTGGCTGGGCGACGAGACCCGCCAGGGCCTGGGCTGGCTGGCCGTCCTCGGCTTCGCCGTCGCCATCGCCGGCTCCCTGACCCTGGCCCGCTTCGGCGAGCCCCCGGCCGAGGCGGGCGCCGGGAGCCCCGCCGGGGACTGATCCGGGGCGGGGCCGTGGCGCGTTCAGCCGCCGAGCGGGGAGTCCTTGACACTCTCGACGAACGCGGCGAACGCGGCGGCGGGGACGGTCAGGACGGGCCCGCCCGGGACCTTCGAGTCGCGGACGGGCACGACGCCATGGGCGACAAGGTTGGTGGCGACCTCCACGCACTGACCGCCGTTGTTGCTGTAGGAGGACTTGAACCAACGGGGGGATTCGGTCGTCACGACATTCCCTTTCGTACCTTGTTCACCATGGCCACGGATGCCGCCTGAGAGGGCGATTCAGCCTGCAACTGATGGTAGGCCGTCAGCGTCGCGACGACAGACGTGGATTCCCGCTCCAGATGCCCTCGTTGGGAGGACTCCGCGTAGGACAGCAGCGAGCGGTCAGGGAGGGTGAGCACGGTGATGGGCAGGTCGAACGGTCGCCTGGCACCCAGGGCGAAGGGCGCGACCTGGACGATGGTGTTGGGCAGCTCGGCGAACTCCGCGAGCCTCGCGAACTGGGCGTCCATGACGCTCCGGCCCCCGATCGGCCGCCGGATGCAGCTCTCGTCCAAGACCACGTGGACAAGCGGCGAGGGGGTCCGTACGAGGGTGGCCTGCCGTTCCTCGATGAGCGCCACCCGCTCTTCCGCCTGTTCCGGTGTGACGCTCCCTCGCTTGACGGCGCTGGCGGCGAGTGCGGCGGCGTACTCCGGCGTCTGCATCAGGCCAGGGATGACACCGACTTCGTAAAGCCTGATCTCCACGGCACGACGCTCCTGGTGGAGGTACTCCGGGAAGCCCTCCAGCAACACCGTCTGGCTCATCCTGCCGCTCTCGCGCTCGAACGAGTCCGGCCGGCCGGTCAGACCGAACGCCGTGTCCATAGACCGCGAAAAGCGGGGAGTTGGCGACCTGCGGCCGGTTTCGACAGCCGAAATATGCTTGCTGGAATATGCGGTTCGCTCGTCCAGCTCCTCCTGCGTCCACCCCCGCCCCTCCCGCACGCTGCGTAAACGAGCACCGTAGGCCGCTTGCGGCCCGCTGTCCGGGTCCAAGGCTTTCCGATTGACCACAACTCTCCCGTCACCACTGCCACGTTGAAGACACGTTGCCGTTGAGCCACGATAGCGACTCCTGGTAGTGAACGCGCTACGGAGAGGAGCGGACGCATGTCCGAAGCGACGCCCGCACAGCCCCCACCCCCACCCCCGCCGCCCATCCGCGCCGAGATCGGCTCGTTCGTGGTCGACGTCCGCGGCGGCGCCCGGATCGGGCGCGTGATGGCGATGGAGTGGGACCGCCTCGTCCTACGGCCGCTCGGCGGCGGGATCGAGTGGTCCGTCGAGCGGGCGGACCTTCGCGCGCCGACCGATACGGAGATGGCGACGATCCGCGCGGTCACCGCCCCGGTCTCCCGCACCGTGCTGTGACCGGGCTCCCGCCGACGGAGGGGTTCACTCCGACCGCCACGCCCTCTCCGGGGTGCGGGAGCTGCGCGCGGCTCGAACGGTGGCGGCAGGACTACGCCGCCAGGGGCGCCCACTCCGAGGCCCTGGACTGCGTCGTGGAGATCCGGAACCACCCCCACGAGCCGCCGAAGATGACGGTCCCGACGGGTGTCCCGCCGGGACCTCCCGAGGACGTGAGGCCGTGAAGGGGGGCCGATGCTCCAGTGCGCCGCCGTACGGCGGATCCCCCTCGGCGACCTCATGGAAGTGATCGTCAGGGCCGCCGCGCCGCCCAACCTCTCCCACCCCCTCAGACGGGACCGGTACGCGGTCTGCGAGCTCGGCGAGAACCACGACGAACCCCACGCGCACCTGGTGTACCCGCCCGCGTCGACCGGTCCCGGCATGTGGGTCCTGTGGTCCGACGAGCTCACCGGCTGCGTGTTCGTCGAGCTGCGCGGGTGCGTCGGGGACCACGCGTCGGGCGCGGCGTGCGAGCTGTTCGCCGGGCACTCGCCCGGCCACTCGTTCGACGTCCACGGCTCCACGGGGGCGCCGCACCCGCAGGTGCGCGGCGAGCCGGACGGCACGAACGTCTCGCCGGACCCGGACTAGCCGCCGGCGGGCGTCCGCCGCGTCACGGCTCGGGCAGGGCGCGCATCAGCGCGTCGAGGGTCCCGGACCACTGGCTGTCCGAGGGGGTGCCGTAGCCGATCACGAGACCGTCCGGACGCGGACCCACGGCATCGGGGTGCCGGAAGTGGCCGAGCCCCTGGAGCCCGAGCCCCTGCCACGCCGCGGAACGGACCACGTGCTGTTCCGTACCGGGAGGAAGCCCCAGAACGATGTGCAGCCCCGCCGCGACCCCGGACACCCCGAGGTGCGGGGCTTCGACCGCGAGTCTGCCGGTCAGCTCGTTGCGTCGCCGCCGGTAGTGCAGCCGCATCCTCCGCACGTGACGGTCGTAGGCGCCGCTCCGGATGAACTCCGCGAGGGTCAGTTGGTCAATCGCCGCGCTCCCGTCGTGAAGACCCTTCGCGGCGATCACCTCGTCCACCAGGTGCTCCGGCAGCACCATCCACGCCAGCCGCAGCCCCGGCGCGAGGGACTTGCTCGCGGTGCCCAGGTAGACGACGCGGTCCGGGTCGAGGCCCTGGAGGGCGCCCACCGACTGCCGGTCGTAGCGGAACTCGCCGTCGTAGTCGTCCTCCAGGATCAGCCCGCCCGTCGAGCGCGCCCAGTCGACCGCCGCCGCGCGCCGGTCCGGCCGGAGCGCGCCGCCCATCGGGAACTGGTGGGCCGGGGTCATCAGGACCGCCGCCGGGCCGGCCAGCTCCTCGGTGCGGGTGCCGTGCGCGTCGAAGGGCAGCGCCGGGGTGCGGAGCCCCGCGCGGGCCAGGATGTCCCAGTGCACGTCGAGGCCGTACGACTCGACCGCCACCTCGCGCGCCCGCCGCTCCCTCAGGACCTGGCCCATCAGCATCAGCCCGTGCACGAAGCCGGAGCAGATCACGATCCGCTCCGGCCGCGCGTACACCCCCCGGGCGCGGCCCAGGTACTCGGCCAGCACCGTGCGCAGTTCGATCCGGCCGCGCGGGTCCCCGTAGCCGAACGCCTCGTCTGGGGCGCCCATGAGGGCCTTGCGGGCGGCCTTCAGCCAGTCGGCGCGCGGGAAGGAGGAGAGGTCCGGGGTGCCCGGGTGCAGGTTGTGGACCGGGCGCCCGGTCCGGGACTGCCGGGGCGCGCCGGGCCGCGCGGGTGCCGGGCGGCGCGGCTCCGAGCGGCGGGCCACCCGGGTGCCGGAGCCCTGCCGGGCGGTCAGCCAGCCCTCGGCGACCAGCTCCGCGTAGGCGTCGGCGACGGTGTTGCGGGCCACGCCCAGGTCGGCGGCGAGCGAGCGGGAGGACGGCAGCCGCGTCCCAGCCTCGAGGCGCCCGCCGCGCACCGCCTCCCGCAGGGCGTCCATGAGGCCGCTGCGCAGGCCCCGGCCGCGTAGCTCCAGGTGCAGGTCGGACCCGAAAGTGGCCCAGTCATCCGCCATGGGAATGGACCATACCCGGGCACCATCCGGCCCGTACGGTGAACGGTATGACGACCACGACGCAGCACCCCGAGCAGTCCGAGTACGCGCCCGAGCACGCCCCCCGGCTCGCCTTCGCCGAGCGGCACCCGGAGTTCTACAAGGCCATGATCGGCCTGGAGATCGCCGCGTCGAAGCACGTCGACCCGGTCCTCTACGAGCTGGTCAAGATCCGTGCCTCGCAGCTCAACAACTGCGGCTTCTGCCTCGACATGCACACCAAGGACGCCCTCGCGGCGGGCGAGACCGTGCAGCGGATCGTCCAGCTCTCCGCCTGGCGCGAGTCGCGGCACTTCTACACCGAGCGGGAGCTGGCCGCCCTCGGCCTGACCGAGGCGGTCACCGTCCTCACCGACGGCTTCGTGCCCGACGAGGTGTACGCGAAGGCCGCCGAGCACTTCGAGGAGACCGAGCTCGCGCACCTCATCGGCGCGATCACGGTCATCAACGCCTGGAACCGGATCGGCGTCACCACCCGGATGACCCCGGGCCACTACACCCCCGGTTCGCACAAGCGGTGAGCCGCGTGCGGGAGTTGCGGGCGCTGCACACCGCGGTGCATGCCGGCGGGCGCCCGCTGGTGCTGCCGGGGCCCTGGGACGCGGCCTCGGCCCGGGTCTTCGAGGAGGCCGGTTTCCCGGCCCTGGCCACGCCGAGCGCGGGCATCGCCGCCGCCCTCGGCCACGAGGACGGGCACACCCCGGCCGACGAGATGTTCGCGGCCGTGGCCCGGATCGTCCGGGCCGTCTCGGTGCCCGTGACGGCCGACCTGGAGGGCGGCTACGGCCTGGCCCCCGAGGAGCTGGTGGAGCGGGTCCTGGAGAGCGGCGCCGTCGGCCTCAACCTGGAGGACTCCGACCGTACGGGCGGCCTGCGCGACCCGGAGGCGCACGCCGAGCGGCTCGCGGCGGTACGGGCGGCGGCCGGGCCCGCGCTCTTCCTGAACGCCCGGATCGACACGTATCTGCGCGGCGGCGGGAGCGTCGACGAGGCCGCCGCCCGCGCCCGGCGCTACCGGGCGGCGGGCGCCGACTGCGTCTTCCCGATCCTCGCCCCGGCGGCCGACCTGCCCCGGCTGCGGGCCGCCGGGGTCGAGGGGCCGCTCAACTTCCTGGCCCGGCCCGGCGATCCGGACTTCGCCGAGCTGGGACGGCTCGGCGCCACCCGGATCACCTTCGGCCAGGGGCTGCTGCTGCGCACCCTCGCCGGGGTCAGGGAGCTCGCGGACGGGCTGCTCAGGGCCTGACCTCGGGGCCTGCTCTCAGGGCCTGATCTCGGGCCTGATCTCCGGGCCTGGTCTCACGGCCTGGTCTCCGTGCCTGATCTCACGGCTTGAAGGACGCCAGGGCCGTGGTGAGCGTCTCGCGCTGGCGGGGCCAGTCGGTCTCCGGGCCGGCCACCAGGATCGCGTGCTGGCGCCCGTCGGCGCCGGTGAACGCCCGGTCGACCACCTTGCGGCGGCCCTCCTGCCGGTCGTACGCGTAGACCAGCTCGGCCGCGTCCCCCTCGCCCGCCGGGCCCAGGCTGATCTCCTGGTAGCCCGGCTTGGCGGAGAGGGTCCGCGAGGTCCCCCGCAGCGATTCGAGCGGGGTGGTGTCCGGCTCGCCGAGGGTGAAGATCTGGACCAGGCTCTTCCCGTCGGGCGAGTTGTAGAAGACGCCCTGCTCGGAGGAGGTGCGGTTCCAGTCCTCCGGGACGGCGACGCTGAAGCCGGCCGGGTCCTGGACCGTCCGGAAGCCGGGCGGCAGCGTGCCGTCCGAGGGCGTCGCCTCCGACGACGGGGAGACCTCGCCGGACGGGGTGCCGGTGGCCGAGGGCGCGTCCTGGGTCGCCGTCGTCGTGACCGGGGGCGGGTCCTCGGTCCGCGTGTCCGTGCCGCCGTCCCGGCCCCACAGCAGCCAGCCGCCGAAGCCCACGGCCACGGCCGCCGCCACGACCCCGGCCATCACCGCCCGCCGCCCGCGCCCGGAGCCGGGCCCGGTGGGCGGGGCCGGGGGCGGGAAGGGCGGCGCCACCGGGTCGTAGACCGGGAACTGCGGCGGCGGCATCGGCGGCGGTGGCTGCGCCGGGAGCGCGGGGAGCTCCGGGAAGGGCTGGGGCGGCTGGAACCGCAAGGGCTCGGGCTGAGGCGGCCCCTCGGCCCCCGCGTCCCGGCGCGGGGCGGTGACCGGCTCCCAGCTCTGCGTCTCGTCGTTCCAGCGCGCCTCTCCCCCGTACGCGCTCATCTCATCCTCCGAGCAGCGCGCCGACGGCCTGGCCGACCGCGACACCGGAGGCGAGGATGCCGGTGACCGCCCCGGCGTCGGCGAGGGCCTGCCGGAGCCGGGTGAGCCGGCCGGTGCCCGCGGCGCCGGTGCCCTCGATCTCGTCCTCGGCGTCGGAGAGTTCCGCGTCCAGGGCGGCGGTCTGCGCCGAGGCGACGACACCGCCGAGGTCGGCGCGGAGCCTGCCGATCGCCTGGAGCAGCTCCTCCTGCGCGGGGTCGCGCTCGGGGCCGGTGCCCTGGACGGTGTACGACACCCGGTTGTGGTCGCCGACGGTGACGTTGCCGTGGGTGTTGGTGATGCTGATGCCGCCCGCCGCCGCGGGCGCGCTGCGGGGCTGGGGCTGGGGCTGGGGCTGGGGCTGGTCAGCCACGGTCGCCTCCGGTCTTCGTCGTCTGGAAGTTCTTGCTGGTGACGGTGTTGTGGTCGCCGATGGTGACGTTCCCCTTGGTGTTCTCGATGAACGTCCCGCCCTCGGCGACGTGCACGATCTTCTGCTCGAACTCGGCCGTCTCGTAACCGGCCTGGCGCAGGGCCACGGTCACGCCGTTCGCGACCCGGTCCTGGATGCTCTTCAGATAGCGGCTGACGTCCATCTGCTGGAAGAGCGACACCTCGTCTTCGGAGCCGAGCTCGCGGACCGAGACCCGCGGCCCCTCGGGCAGCGCGCCCGTGTGCCCGCCGGTGCCCTGCCGCCACAGGGTGCCGAGCGACCGGCCGAGGGTGACGAGGGCCTGCCCGGCCGAGCGGGGGACCTGGCCGAGGGCCCAGACGGCCTTGCCGAAGTGGTGGTTGTGGCGGTAGCGGTGGGCGATCCGGTCGGCGCGCCGGTACAGAGCGGCGACCGGGCGCAGCACGTGCGGGGCGACCTCCAGCATGAGCATCCCGCCCTGCGTGTGGACCCGGACGAAGACGGTGACGACTATCTCCTCGCCCCAGCCGCCGACCCGGACGCGCAGGAAGTGCCGGCGGGTCTCGCCGCCCTCCTCGATGGCGCCGGAGCGGTGCGCCTCGAAGCCCTCCGGGGTGTACGGGGCGGCGGCGCGGGCCGGCAGTCCGTCCACGGGCAGGAAGACGACCTCGTCGATCTCCAGGTGGCGCAGCCGGTCGCGGACGGCGGCGGCGAGCTCCGGGGAGCCGTGCGTGGAGGGCGTCCGCAGGCCCTCCACGAGCGGCACGATGTGGCGCATGATCGCGCTGTTGTCGAGCGGCTCGGGCGCGGTGCCGTCGAGGCTCTTGCGGGGGCGCAGCTCGACGGAGAGCGACCAGGGCTCGTACGGTTCGCCGGCGCCGCAGAACGGGTTTTCGGAGCGGTACATCACGAGCCGGGAGTGCTGTTCGACGCGGATCCGGTCGCGCAGCCTGCGGTAGCGGGCGCCCTGGAAGCGCTCGGCCGGGTCGGCGGCCTGGTCGGCGAAGCGCAGCCGGTCCAGTTCGCCGGTGAGCGAGCGGGCGAACTGGCCGCGCTGGGTGGCGACCGCCCAGGCGAGCAGCGGCGGGACGGCGAGGGTGAGCCAGACCTCCAGCCGGCCGAGGGCCCAGAACTGCTGGGAGCCGACGAGGGGGGCGAGGCCGGGGAACTCGGTCCAGCCGCCGAGGCCGGACAGCAGCTCCCAGCGGCTCGCCTCGCCGGTGAAGGCCAGGGTGGCGAGCAGCAGCAGGACCTGGACCAGGACGAGGCGCCCGTACCAGCGCAGTACGAGGGCGGGGGCGGTGCGGTAGAGCGGGGGGTGGTCGTCCCGGCCGCGCACCCAGCGGCCGAGCGCGAGCAGCAGGAAGGGCAGGAAGAGGAAGGCGACCAGGCCCTTGGTCACCGGGAAGGCGATGATCCAGAGGGCCAGGATCCCGGCGGACCAGCCGAGTTCGATGCGGCGGGCGCGCAGGGCGTGGGCGAGGACGCGGGCGGCGTCGACACCGAGGGCGGGGGCGGCGACGCGCTCCTCGTGGACGTACAGCTCGTCGATGACGGCGTCGCGGAAGCGGTCGTCGAGGTAGACCCCGGCGCAGAGCAGCCGGGTCGCCTCGCTGGCGGCGGGCGCGGCGCGCGGGACGGCGGCGGGCGGCGGGGGTCCGGACGGACCGGACGGCGGCGGACCGGATGGCGGTGGTCCGGATGGCGGCGGACCGGCTTGCGGCGGACCGGCTTGCGGCTGTGGTCCGGGTTGCGGTGGAACGGACGGCTGCGTCATGACTTCCCCCGATGTCTCGAACGGCGCTCGGGCGCCCGGGAGTTGGGGTCCGGGGCGGCGCGAGGGGACAGCATAGAACGCACGGCGCCCCCGGCCGAAGGGCCGGGGGCGCCGGGTTGCCCGGGGAAGCCGGGCGGGTTCAGCTCGTTCAGATCAGGCCGAGCTCGCGGACCGCGTCGCGCTCCTCGGACAGCTCCTTGACGGAGGCGTCGATGCGGGCGCGGGAGAAGTCGTTGATCTCCAGGCCCTGGACGATCTCGTACGCGCCGTCCTTGCAGGTGACGGGGAAGGAGGAGATGAGGCCCTCGGGGACGCCGTAGGAGCCGTCGGACGGGACGCCCATGGAGGTCCAGTCGCCCTCGGCGGTGCCGTTGACCCAGGTGTGGACGTGGTCGATGGCGGCGTTGGCGGCGGAGGCGGCCGAGGACGCGCCACGGGCGTCGATGATCGCGGCGCCGCGCTTGGCGACGGTCGGGATGAAGGTGTCGGCCAGCCACGCCTCGTCGTTGACGACGTCCGCGGCGTTCTTGCCGGCGATCTCCGCCTGGAAGATGTCCGGGTACTGGGTCGCGGAGTGGTTGCCCCAGATGGTGAGGCGCTTGATGTCCGTGACGGAGGAGCCGGTCTTCTGGGCCAGCTGCGTCAGCGCGCGGTTGTGGTCCAGGCGGGTCATCGCGGTGAAGCGCTCGGCCGGGACGCCCTTGGCGGCGGACTGGGCGATCAGGGCGTTGGTGTTGGCCGGGTTGCCGACGACCAGGATCTTGATGTCGTCGGCGGCGTGCGCGGCGATGGCCTCGCCCTGCGGCTTGAAGATGCCGCCGTTGGCGGCGAGCAGGTCGCCGCGCTCCATGCCCGGACCGCGCGGGCGCGCGCCGACGAGCAGGCCGATGTTGGCGCCCTCGAAGCCCTGGTTCGGGTTGTCGAAGATGTCGATGCCCTTGAGCAGCGGGAAGGCGCAGTCGTCGAGCTCCATGGCGGTGCCCTCGGCGGCCTTGACGCCCTGCGGGATCTCCAGCAGGCGGAGCTTGACCGGCACGTCCGCGCCGAGCAGGTGGCCGGAGGCGATGCGGAAGAGCAGCGCGTAGCCGATCTGGCCGGCCGCGCCGGTCACGGTGACATTCACGGGAGTGCGGGTCATGGCGATCTCCGTAAGACAGCTGGCGGTGGGGGGTCCCTGCCCCTGGTGTGGGATACCCCTCTTGATCGATCCTTGTCTCGACGTGAAGAGATATCCGGCGTCAGGCTATCCGACCCGCGCCCGTCCGGGCCGCCGCCCCCTTGTGGGACGGCTCACTGCCGCCGCACCTCCCCGGCGACGTACCGGAACGGTCACTTCCGTGCCACAAGGGTCCGGCGGACCTTGAACGGCCATTGGCACGTACATGACCCTTGAACGCAGCGGCGCCCGTCCTCCCTCGGGGGAGAGGACGGGCGCCGCGTCGCGTACGGGGTCGGCGGAGGGGTCAGGTCACCGTGAGGTGGAGGATGTCCTCCAGGAACGGGATCCGCAGCCAGGGCGAGGGCTGCACCATGAGCGCGAGGAACACGATCAGGGTGCCCATCACCCCGTACGTGATCATGTCGGTGAAGCGCGAGCGGACCGCGAGCATCCCCACCGACGGCAGCGTCCGGCGCAGCACCGCGCCGGTCAGCAGCGCGACCCCGACCAGCAGGGTGCCGACCCGGAACGCCTGCGGGAACAGGTCCGTGCCCACGATCAGCAGCCCGAGCGCGGCCATCCCGAGCACGGTCAGCAGCGGCCACTGACGCGCGGGCGCGGGCGCGTCACCGGGCGCCGCCCGGCCACCGCCCTCGGGGCGCACGGTGCCGGTGGTGAGCGTGGCACGGGGGTGGCGGCGGGGGGCGGCGGGCGGCGCGTCGGTGGCGGGCGCCGCCTCGGCGTCCGGCGCGGCGGCCTCCGGCGAAGCACCGTCCGGCGTCACCGAGTTGTCCGTCGTCACCGAGTCGTCCGTCTTCGCGGCGCTGTCCGTCGTAACGGCGCTGTCCGTCTCCACCGCACCGTCCGTCGTCACCGCGTCCGTCGTCACGGCACCGTCCGACGTCACCGCACTGTCCGTCGTCACAGCACCGTTTGTCGTCACGGCACCGTCCGTCGTGGGGCCCTTCGGCCGCTCCGGGGTTCCGGCGGGTGGCACGGTCAGCGCACCCCGGCCGCGCGCTCGGCGGCCTCGACGACGTTGACCAGGAGCTGGGCGCGGGTCATCGGGCCGACGCCGCCCGGGTTCGGCGAGATCCAGCCGGCCACCTCGGCGACCCCGGGGTCGACGTCGCCGACGATCTTGCCCTCGGCGTTGCGCGAGACGCCCACGTCGAGCACGGCGGCGCCCGGCTTCACGTCCTCCGGCTTGATCAGGTGCGGCACGCCCGCGGCGGCCACGATGATGTCGGCGCGGCGCAGGTGCGAGGAGAGGTCGCGGGTGCCGGTGTGGCACTGGGTGACCGTGGCGTTCTCGGAGCGGCGGGTCAGCAGCAGCGGCATCGGGCGCCCGATGGTGACGCCGCGGCCGACGACGACGACCTCGGCCCCGGCGATCTCCACGCCGTGCTCGCGCAGCAGCCGCACGATGCCGTACGGGGTGCAGGGCAGCGGGGCGGGCTCGTTGAGGACCAGCCGGCCGAGGTTGGTCGGGTGCAGGCCGTCGGCGTCCTTGGCCGGGTCCATGAGCTCCAGGACGCGGTTCTCGTCGATGCCCTTGGGCAGCGGGAGCTGGACGATGTAGCCGGTGCAGGCGGGGTCGTCGTTGAGCTCCCGGATGACCGCCTCGATCTCCTCCTGCGTGGCGGTGGCGGGCAGTTCGCGCTGGATGGAGGCGATGCCGACCTGGAGGCTGTCGCGGTGCTTGCCCGCGACGTACTTCTGGCTGCCGGGGTCGTCGCCGACCAGGATGGTGCCGAGACCGGGCGTGACGCCCCGCTCCTTGAGGTCCGCCACCCGGGCGGTCAGATCGGACTTGATCGCGGCTGCGGTGGCCTTGCCATCGAGAATCTGGGCGCTCATGCGGCCATCCTCCCGGAAGACCCCCGCCCGTTTCCAATTCGGAATCGAAGATTGCACTTGCACAACTCCGCGGCCTATCGACTGGACAAGCGGAGGCCGCATTGACGACGATGATCCGCGCAGTGCCGCGGGCAGTGCCGGGGGGCAAAACCGCTCATATGTTGTGAAACACATGGTCACACTTCCTCCGCGCGGGCCGCGTCGTCCCCGCACAGAATTCACGGAGGAACCCCCCGATGAGCTTCGGCGAACCGAACAACCCCTACGGCCAGCCCCAGCAGCCCCAGGGCCAGCAGCCCGGCTACGGCTACCCGCAGCAGACGCCGCAGGGCGTCCCGCCGCAGCAGGGTTACGGCTACCCGGCCGCCCCGCCGGTGGACCAGTACGGCGGCTACCCGGCCGGTCCGGTCGAGATGCCGGGCACCCTCAAGGCCGCCCGCGTGATGCTGTGGGTCATAGCCGGCCTCCAGATCGTCGGCCTGGCGCTGCTGGTGCTGGGCCTGGCCGCGGTCCAGAAGCTGAAGGACGACCCGGAGCTGAACGCGGACTCCAGCTTCGACGCGGTCACCAAGTTCGGCACCGGGATGATCTACGCGCTGATCGTCCTCGCCGTCCTCTTCCTGGCCGGCGCCATCTGGGGCGCGCTCCAGATCGGCAAGGGCGGCAACGGGGCCCGCGTCGGCCTCATCGTGCTGTCGTCGCTGACGATCGTGTTCAGCCTCTACCCGTGGTTCCCGCTGAGCCTGATCCACCTGGTGCTGGCCGTCCTGATCCTGGTCTTCGTGGCCAAGGCCGACGGCGCCGCCTGGTTCAAGCGCCCGCGCGTCTGATCCTCGCGTACGCGAAGGGGCCCGGTTCCGTCCTGGAACCGGGCCCCTTCGGCGTTCCCGGCGCGTCCGCGCCAGGCGTCCGCTCAGACGCGCTTGAGCACCACGAACTGCCCCGACTGCGCGGCGACCTCGTACCGCGCATCCGGGTGCAGCTGGGAAGCGAGCTGGACCGGGTCGGTGACGGGCTGGGACCAGCCGGAGTTCAGGTCGAGGGCGAGGTAGTCGGGGCGGACGCCGGTGGCCCCGCCGACCCAGTAGACGGTGTGGTCCGAGGTCAGGTGCGCCATGAGCGTCACGTTCGTCTCGACGCTGGTCCCCTCCGGCACCGCGGCCACCGCGCGGCGCGCGTCGACGGTCCGGGCATCGGTGGCGTACGTCTCGGAGCGCAGCAGCTCGCGCAGCGGCAGGTCCAGGGCGTGCACGGCGCCGATCGCGACGACGACGGGGACGGCGACCCTCCCGTACGCGGCCAGCCAGGGGCGCGGCGAGGTGCGGACCGCGCGGACCGCGTCGACGAGGGCGAGGAAGACGACGGGCATCAGGATGGCGCTGTAGTGCCAGATCATGCCCCAGTGGTTGGGGTCCTGGGAGAGGAAGCGCCAGGCCAGCGTCGGCAGCACGAGCAGCATCAGCGGGGAGCGCAGGGCCAGGAAGCCGGTGATGCCGACGAGGAAGAAGAGCATCTCCCACTTGTCGCCGGGCCCGAAGGCGCCGATGACTGAGTCGAGGAAGGTGACGTCCGCGCCCTCGCCGGTCTTCTCGATCTTGGCCCAGTAGTCGTACTGGCCGACCCGGCTCGCGGCCGGGATGAGGACGAGCACGGTGAGCGCGAAGAAGGCCGCGCCGAATCCGGCCAGGGCCGCGCCGAGCCGCTTCTGGCCCTTCACGAAGAGGACCGCGCCGACCATGGCGACGGTGAGCCCCATGTCCTCCTTGACGAGGACGAGCGGCACGGACCAGGCGACGGCGGCGGTCCAGCGGCCGAGGAGCAGGGCCCGGCAGGTCAGCGCGAGCAGCGGGACGGCGAAGGCGATCTCGTGGAAGTCGGACTTCACCGCCTCCTGGAGGCCCCAGGAGAGCCCGTAGGCGACGGTGATCCCGATGCCGGCGGCCCGGCTGCCGAGCACCTGCTGGGCGGTGCGGCCGACGACGGCGGCGGAGGCGGCGAAGAGCGCGGCCTGCGCGAAGAGGAGCGCGAGGGGGGAGGACCAGATCCAGTAGAGCGGCGCGAGGAGCGCGGTCACCGGGCTGAAGTGGTCCCCGAGTATGAGGAAGCCGGGGCCCTTGATGTCGACGATCGGGGCGCGCAGTTCGGCGTAGGCGCGGACCGCCTGCTCGAAGATCCCGAGGTCCCAGGACGGGTTGCGGAAGCGGGCGTACTGGACCCAGGAGTACAGGAAGTACAGGGCGCACAGCACGCCCGCGAGGATCGCGTACGGGCGCACGGGCGCCGGGGAGAGGCCCGGCGGCGGTCCGCCGCGCGTCTCCGGGGCGGCTGGCCCCGCCGTGGATCCGTTCTGCACATCCAACACCGCGCCCCCAGGAACCGGCCACCGACAAAAGAGCAACCCATTAGACCAGAGTCGCCCATCCGGGGGACGGATGTGACGCAGCTCACATTGACTCGGTACGGAATTCGGTGCTCCACCCGCATGATCGCGAATTCGACGCGGAATTCACGCAGGTGCGGGCGTCGGCCGCATATGCCTTACACGGAATGCCCATGACCGGAACGAATTGGTCATCGCAATTATTTCAGCCATATTGCAGATCCGCTGGCCCGAAGTCATCGACCGGAGCAAAAACTTCCGAACGGCGGCCGTCGGTGCTGTGCTAGCTTCCTCCACCGCACGACCCGTTTCTCCCGACACGCCACGTGAAAGGAAGAGCACATGGTCAAGCGCAGAATGATCTCCGCACTCCTGGGGGTTTCCGCCGCGGCCGGCCTCACCATGGCCGTCACGTCCCCGGCCGCCGCCGTCGACCGCAACTGCTACGACGGCTACTTCTGCGTCTACCAGGCGCAGGAGTTCAACCAGAACTACCCGATGTACCGCTTCGGCGGCGCGGACGCCAACTGGTCCGACCAGTCGGCGATCTACGACAACGACAACTCCTGGATGAACAAGTGGAGCGTCACGGTGAAGGTGTACGCCCTCGCCAACTACAGCACCGTCAACACCTGTTTCAACCCGGGCTACCAGCTCGGCGCGGGCGGCAGCTCGCAGAACGACAACGGCCGCTCGCACAAGTACGACGGCACCGGCTGGTGCTGACCCCGCCGCGGCGGTGATCCCGGGCTCAGACCCGGGCGGCACGGCGGACGCCTCCCCCTCATCGCAGGAGGGGGAGGCGTCCCGCCGCCACCGTACCGCCCCGCCCGGACCGCCCGACAGCACGCCGACCGGACCGCAGGCCGGACCGCCGACGGGACTGCCGACGGGACCGCGGGCAGGACGCCGGAAGTGCGCCGGAAGGACCTTCGAAGGGACCCCCATGCTCGCCCGTCACCGGATCGGCGCCACGCTGGCCGCCGCCGCCCTCGCCCTGCTCACCGGCTGCGGATCGGACCCGGGACCCGCCCCGGACGGCGGCCCGCAGGACGGTCCCGACAGCACCCGCGGCGCGGCCTCCGCGCCCGACGCGGCCAGTGCCGCCAAGGCCACCGCGGCCTTCGGCTCGGCGAAGGAGCTCGCCCGCCAGGTCGGCGCGATGGAGCTCCAGCTCACCCGTAGGTGCATGGTCGCCAAGGGCTTCACCGTGCACCCGCCGGACCCCGCGCCGGTGCCCGACGGCGGCGGCCCCGCCGCCCCCGAGGGCCGGGTCTCCCCCACCGCCGAGGAGGCCGCCCGGCACGGCTACGGCGCCGGCCCGGACGGCACCGGCGACGGCGCCGCCCCGCAGGACTCGACCCGCGACCGGCCCGGCCCGTGGGCGGACCTGCCCGACGCGGAGAAGCTGCGCTACACCCTCGCCAAGAACGGCGACCCCGACCGGCTCGTCAGCTACGAGACCGGCGAGGGCAAGTTCTCCTCGCCGAGCGGCGGCTGCATCGGCGAGACCCGGAAGACGCTCTACGGCGACATGCCGAAGTACCTGCGCCTGATGTGGCTCGCCGACAACGGGATGCGCCACGAGGCCGGCCGCGAGGCGGAGGGCTCCGACGCCTTCCTGAAGGCCGTCGGCGCCTGGTCGTCCTGCATGGAGAAGGCCGGATACGGCGGAATGAAGTCACCGACCGAGGCCATCAAGAAGGCGAAGGAATATTACGGAGGAAAGGGCGGCGGGAAAAATCCCGACACGGCCGCCGTGGAATCCGGCAGGAAACAGGAGATCGCCCAGGCGAAAGCCGACGCGAATTGCGCGGACACCACGAGGTACGACACCTTATGGCGGGCCGCCTACCAGAAATCGCTCACGGCGCTGTACGTGAAGAACGAACCCGATCTCGTCACCTACCAGCAGATTCTCACCGAGGCCCAGAAGAAGGCCCAGAAAATGCTGGAGTCCTGAGATGGACGGCACCCAGGAGGCCCCCGGCGGCCCCCGGCGGCGGCGCTGGGGGCGGGTCGCCGGGGCGGCCGGTCTCGTCCTCGTGCTGGCCGCCAGCGGCGGCGCCTGGATCGCCGCCTCCCAGGCCCGCACCCCGGAGCAGCGCGCCGCCTCGGCCGCCGCGCCGCCGCGCTCCAGCGTCACCGTGCCCGCCGCGGCCGGGCCGCTGGTCGACCGCAAGCGCTGGGACGGCACCCTGACCCGCAGCAGCACCCTGACCGTGAAGGGCCCCGAGTCCGGCGCGGGCGCCGCCCGGCAGGTCGTCACCCGGCTCGCCCTGCACCCCGGGCAGCGCCTCGCCAACGGGGCCGTCGCCGCCGAGGTCTCCGGCCGCCCGCTCTTCCTCCTGGAGGGCGCCTTCCCCGCGTACCGGGACCTCGCCGAGGGCATGGAGGGCCCCGACGTGCGCCAGCTCCAGCAGGCCCTGGAGCAGCGGTACGGGACCCCCGTCACCGGCACCTTCGACGACCGGACCGCCCGGGACCTCAAGCGGCTCTACCGGGCGGCGGGCTACCGGGCCCAGCTCGGCCCGGCGGGCGGGGCCGCCCCGGACGTCGGGGGCAAGACCTCCGGCGGCGGCTCCGCGGGCGGCGACGGAGGCCCCGGCTCGGACTCGGGCTCGGACCCGGGCTCCGGCGCCGCGCCGCCGCCCCCGGCCCGTACCGTCGTCACCCTCCCCATGTCCGAGGTCACCTACCTCGGCTCGCTGCCCGCCGTCGTCGGCGACGTGCCCGGCCGGGTCGGCATGAGCGCCGCCGAACCGCTGTTCACCGTCACCGGCGGGCACTGGCAGGTCGCGGTGCCCGTCACCGAACCCGACCTGCCCGACCTCACCGCGCTGCCCAAGGGCACCCGCGCCGAGGCGCGCGGAGAGGGGCTCGGCGCGGCCCGGCTCCAGGGCTCGTACGCCAGGCTGGGCACCGGCACCGCGAGGACCGCGTACTTCGACATGGGCGGGAGCGTGCCCGACCGGGCGCTCGGCAGCGCCGTCACCGTCGAGGTGGTCCGGCGCACCAGCCCGCCGGACGCGGTCGTCGTCCCGGTCTCCGCGCTGTGGACCGACCCGGCCGGTGTGGTGTCGGTGACCGTGCTCCAGGGCGACCGGCGGCGGCACGTGCCCGTCGAGGTGGCCCTGACCGTGGGCGGCCGGGCCGCCGTCACCGCCGCCGACCCGGTGCTCAAGGCGGGGGCGCCGCTGCTCGTCGGCTACGCGTACCGGGAGGCCGGCCTTGGCTGAGGACCCCGCGCCGGACGGGCGGCGGGTGGTGGTCGCCATGGAAGGGGTCTCCAAGACGTACCCGGCGGCCCGCCCGGTCACCGCGCTCGTCGACGCCACGCTGGAGATCCGCACCGGCGAGATGGTCGCCGTCACCGGCCCCTCCGGCTCCGGCAAGTCGACCCTGCTCAACATCCTCGGGCTGCTCGACACGGCCACCGGCGGGCGGTACGCGATGGACGGCGTCGACGTGCGGACCCTCGGCGAACGGGAGCGGACCCGGCTGCGGGCCACCCGGCTCGGCTTCGTCTTCCAGTCCTTCCACCTCGTGCCGTACCTGAGCTGCCTGCGCAACGTGCAGCTCCCGCTCGTGCACACCCGGCACCCCCGGGCCGAGCGGCGCGAGCTGGCCGAGCGGGCGCTGGGCGCGGTCGGCCTGCGGCACCGGCTCACCGCCCGGCCCACCACGCTGTCCGGCGGCGAGCGCCAGCGGGTCGCGCTGGCCCGCGCGGTCGTGCACCAGCCGTCGGTACTGCTGTGCGACGAGCCGACCGGCAACCTGGACTCGGCCAACACCGCCCAGGTCATGGACCTGCTGCGGGCGCTCGTCACCCCCGAGCGGACGGTCGTCGTCGTCACCCACGAACGGGACGTGGCCGAGCGCGCGGACCGGGAGCTGCGAGTCGTGGACGGGCGCGTTGTCGGCTGAGCGGCGGCGGGCGCGGCCCCGTACCGGCACGGCGTTCGCGGACATCGCCGTCCAGGCCGTGTACGCAGTGCTGGGCCGGCGGCTGCGGTCGCTGCTCACCGTCCTCGGGATCGCCCTCGGCATCGCCGCCGCCCTCGCCACCACCGGCATCACGGCGAGCGCGGCGGACGCCGTCTCCGGCCGCTTCGACGCGCTCAAGGCGACCGGCGTGACCGTCCGCTTCCCCAACGAGGCCGCCCGGCCCGGCGCCGACGCGGCGCGCCGGGCCCGCGCGCTCAACGGCGTGCGGTCGGCCGGGTTGCTGTGCGCCGCCGACGAGCGGCCCGCCGTCTCGGCGCTCGGCCCGCGCTTCGGCCGGGCCACCCCGCAGGAGCTGCGGGTGCTGGCCGCCGACGACGGGGCGCTCGCCACGCTCGGGGTGAGCGCCCGCTCCGGGCGGCTGCCCGACGCCGGGCACATGGCCCGCGCGGACGCGGTCGCCGTCGTCGACACGGTCGCCGCCAAGGCGCTCGGCCTGGACGCGCTGCTGGAGCGGGACCCGGAGGCGGCGCCCGCGGTCTGGCTCGCTGGCCGCCCGTTCACCGTGATCGGCACCTTCCGCGCCCCGGCGGGCGAGACCCGGCTGAGCGGCGCCGTCGTCGTCCCGTACGCGAACTGCGCGGCCGACGGCGGGGTGCCGGCCCGCCCGGCGGCGTCCGGCGCGGACGGCGACGGCGGGGAGGGCGGGCGGCTGGTCTTCGGGCCGACCGAGGCGGTGCTGCGCACCGAGCTCGGCGCCGCCCAGCAGGCGGGCCTGGAGGCGCCGCTCGCCCTCTACCCGGAGGGCCCGGACCGGCTGGCCGCGATCGTCCCGGCCGACCTGGGCAGCTTCCGCGGCGGGGTGGAGAGCGAGACCCGGGCGCTGTTCCTGGGCCTGGCGGGGGTGTCGCTGCTGATCGGCGCGCTGGGCGTCAGCAACACCACGTACGTCTCGGTCGTCGAGCGGCGCTCCGAGATCGGGCTGCGGCGGGCGGTCGGCGCGGGGCGGGCGGCGGTCGCGGCGCAGTTCCTGGTGGAGTGCGGGCTGCTGGGCCTGGCCGGCGGGGTGCTCGGCACGGCCGTCGGCGTGGACGTCACGGCGGGCACGGCCCTCGCGAAGGGCTGGCTCGTGGTCCTCGACCCGCGCCTGACGGTGGCGGGCCCGCTGCTGGGCCTCGCGGTGGGGATGCTGGCCGGGGTCTACCCGGCGCTCGCGGCGGCCCGGGTGGCCCCGGCGGATACCCTGCGCGGCTGACCCGCCGAGGCCGGACACGCCCGAGCCCCCCTCGGCGGACCGAAGGGGGGCTCGGGCGCTCAGGCTCAGTGGAAGAAGTGGCGGGTGCCGGTGAAGTACATCGTCACGCCGGCCTTCGCCGCCGCCTCGACCACCAGCTCGTCACGGACCGAGCCGCCGGGCTGCACGACCGCCTTCACACCGGCGGCGGTCAGGATCTCCAGGCCGTCCGGGAAGGGGAAGAAGGCGTCGGAGGCGGCGTACGCGCCGCGCGCCCGCTCCTCGCCCGCCCGCTCGACGGCCAGCTTCGCGGAGTCGACGCGGTTGACCTGGCCCATGCCGACGCCGACCGAGGCGCCGTCCTTGGCGAGCAGGAT
Source organism: Streptomyces sp. NPDC048659 (assembly GCF_040650575.1). Classification (NCBI taxonomy): domain Bacteria; kingdom Bacillati; phylum Actinomycetota; class Actinomycetes; order Kitasatosporales; family Streptomycetaceae; genus Streptomyces; species Streptomyces sp. NPDC048659. Next base: position 28,970 of record NZ_JBEZHM010000044.1, read on the forward strand.
CGCGTTGGACTTCACCGCGCGGCACGCCTTCCAGGCGAACGCGAGCTCGGCGAGCTCCTCGGCGGAGAGCGCCTCGCCGGTGGCGAGCGTCCAGTTCGCCGGGTCGTCGCCCTCGGCCTGGAGCCGGTCGGTGACCTGGAGCAGGGCGCCGCCGTCGACGGGCTTGACCTCGACCGGGTTGGCCGGGGCGCCCTCGGCGCGCAGCACGCGGATGTTCTTCTTCTTGGCCAGCACCTCGACGGCGCCGTCCTCGTACGCGGGGGCGACGATGACCTCGGTGAAGATCTCGGCGACCTGCTCGGCCATCGCGACCGACACCGGGCGGTTGACGGCGATCACGCCGCCGAACGCGGACAGCGGGTCGCAGGCGTGCGCCTTGCGGTGCGCCTCGGCGACGTCCGCGCCGACCGCGATGCCGCACGGGTTGGCGTGCTTGATGATCGCGACGCACGGCTCCGCGTGGTCGTAGGCGGCCCGGCGCGCGGCGTCGGTGTCCGTGTAGTTGTTGTAGGACATCTCCTTGCCGTGCAGCTGCTCGGCCTCGGCGAGGCCGCCCGTGCCGTCGACGTAGAGCGCGGCGCCCTGGTGCGGGTTCTCGCCGTAGCGCAGCACGTTCTTGCGGGCGTAGGTGGCGCCCAGGAAGTCGGGGAAGCCGGAGTCGTCGGCCGCAGCCCCGTACTCGACGGCGTCCGCGAACCAGGAGGCGACGGCCACGTCGTACGCGGCCGTGTGCTGGAACGCCTGCGCGGCGAAGCGCTTGCGCTGGGCCAGCGTGAAGCCGCCCTCCTTGACCGCGTCGAGGACCGCGCCGTAGGCGGCGGGCTCGGTGACGATCGCGACGGACGGGTGGTTCTTGGCGGCGGCGCGGACCATGGAGGGGCCGCCGATGTCGATCTGCTCGACGCACTCGTCCGGGGTGGCGCCGGAGGCGACGGTCTCGCGGAACGGGTACAGGTTCACGACGACCAGGTCGAAGGGCTCCACACCCAGCTCGGCGAGCTGCTCGCGGTGGGACTCCAGGCGCAGGTCGGCGAGGATCCCGGCGTGCACGCGCGGGTGGAGGGTCTTGACCCGCCCGTCCAGGCACTCGGGGAAGCCGGTGAGCTCCTCGACCCTGGTGACCGGGACGCCGGCCGCAGCGATCTTCGAGGCGGTGGAGCCGGTGGAGACGAGCTCGACCCCGGCCCCGTGCAGTCCGAGGGCCAGCTCTTCGAGCCCCGTCTTGTCGTAGACGCTGACCAGCGCGCGGCGGATGGGCTTAACGGTGTCGTTCACCGACATGAACCTTTCGTCCCTCAATGCTGTAGCCGTTGCGGGCGAGCTGCCCCACGACCTCGACGAGCAGCGAGCGCTCGACGTCCTTGATGCGCTCGTGGAGCGCGGCCTCATCGTCCTCGGCCCGGACCTCGACCACGCCCTGGGCGATGATCGGGCCGGTGTCGACACCGTCGTCGACGAAGTGGACGGTGCACCCGGTGACCTTCGCCCCGTAGGCGAGTGCGTCACGCACGCCGTGGGCACCGGGAAAACTGGGGAGCAGCGCCGGGTGGGTGTTCACCACGCGGCCGCCGAAGCGGGCGAGGAACTCCTTGCCGACGATCTTCATGAATCCGGCCGAGACGACGAGGTCCGGCCCGTACGCGGCGGTCGCCTCGGTCAGCGCGCGGTCCCACTCCTCGCGGCTGCCGTGGTCCTTGACCCGGCAGACGAAGGTGGGCAGCCCGGCGCGCTCCGCCCGCTCCAGGCCGGCGATCCCGTCCCGGTCGGCACCCACGGCGACGATCTCCGCGCCGTAGCCCTCCGGGTCGGCGGCGATCGCGTCGAGCAGGGCCTGAAGGTTCGTGCCGGAGCCGGAGACCAGGACGACGAGGCGGGCGGCAGCCACTGGGTCACTCTTTCCGTGGTGTTTGTGCGGTCGTACGAACGAATCGCATCCCGCAATACGGGGAACCCTACGAAGGGCTCGGCCGTCAGCAACGATACCGGCACACCGGACGGCCCCCACGGGACGGGGGCCGGGCCGGGGGGTAGCGTCAGGGTCCGACGACACGCCACAGCAGGCCACACCCGGCCACACCGGCCACACTCGCGCACGACAGACAGAGGGAAGACGTCCAGCACATGCCGGATCGCCAGTCCACGAACGACAACAACCCGTTCGCGCCGCCGCCGGAGGGGCGGCCGGACCAGCCGTGGCAGCCGCGGCGCCCCGAGGGCGCCGAGAACCCAGACGGCACCGAAGGCACCGACGGCTCGGCCGGCTCCGAGCGCGGGCAGCGCCCCGCGGGCGGGCCCGGCTGGAGCAGCAGCCAGCCGGGGCGGTCCTCCGACGGCTTCGGCCGCCGCCCCGACCAGCCCTCGGGCGGTCCCGGCGGCCCCGGCGGCCCCGAGGGCGGTCAGGGACCGGGGCTGCGCTGGGACCCGACCGACCCGGCCCAGCGGCGCGCCCGGTACGCGGTGCTCTCGGGCATGTGGGCGTTCTTCTTCGCGGTCTTCGGCATCGAGGAGCTGGCGCTGCTGCTCGGCGCCCTCGGCCTGTACTGGGCGGTCAGCGCCCTGCGCACCCGGGTCAAGGCGCCGGAGGGCACCGACGCGCCGTCGACGCCGGCCCAGGTCGCCGCGGCGGCCGGGGCGGCCCGCTCGAAGCGGACCGCGGCGGTCAGCGGACTGGTCGCCTCCTCGGTGGCCCTGGCGATCGTGGCGGGCGCCTTCGCCGTGCGCCTCGCCTACCGGGACTACTACGAGTGCCGGGACGACGCGCTGACCCGGCAGGGCCAGCTGGCCTGCAACGACCTGCTGCCGGAGAAGCTGCGGACCGTCTTCGGCGAGCGCGAGTAGTAGCGGCTCAGGGCGCCTCGGCGGCCGGGCCGGGAGCCTCGGGGGGCGGCGGCGCGGGGGGTCCGGCCGGGGGCTCCCAGGCGGCGGGCAGGTAGCCGTAGCCGCCGTCGCCGCTGCCCTCGTCGAGGTCGGCGAGCCCGTCGAGGCCGCCCGGCCCGGCCCCGCGCTGGGCGTCCAGCGCCTCCAGGGCGTCCAGGGCGGCGAGCGCGCCCAGCGTGGAGTCGGCGCCCGGCCCTCCGGCGGGCGCACCGGCTGCGCCGGGGTCCTCCGGTGCCGCGCCAGGAGTGCCGGGGATGCCGGGGGCACCGGGCGGACCGGCCGTGCCGGAGGTGCCGAGCAGGCCGAACGTGCTGGAGGTGCCGAGCAGGCCGGGTGTGCCGGGCAGGCCGGGCAGGCCGGACGTGCCGGGTGTCCCGGGCAGGCCGGGTGTACCGGCTGTGCCGGGCGAGACCAGCGGTACGGGAGGGGCCGAGGGCGCGGGCGGGACCGCACCGGCCGTCACTCCGGCCATCGCCCCGGCCACCGCCGCCGCGTACGGCTTCGGGCCCCCGCCGGACCCCGGGCGCCGGGTCCGGTCGCGCAGCCCCCAGGCCCGTACCGCGAGCGCCGTCGGGACGCCGAGCGCCGAGCCCCACAGCACCGCCGCCGCGCCCGCCTCCCACCAGACCGGGCCGAAGGCCGCGAGCCGCCCCGCGCCGAGCGGGCCGCCGGCCGCCGCCGCGAGCAGCGCCACGGCCGCCCCGCAGGCCCAGGAGGCGACGAGGGCGGCCTGGACCGCCTCCCGGACCTCCCACGCGCGGGCCGCGCGGCCCACCCGGCGCCCGAGCAGCAGCGCGGCGGCGAGCGGGACGGCCGCCGCCGCCCAGTGCGGCCAGGTGCCGCGGCCCTCGGCCGGGAGCGCGGCGAGCAGCGGGAAGTCGGGGAGCACCGGGGCGCCGGTGAAGCCGAGCGGGGTGACCAGGGCGCCCGTACCGACGGAGAAGCCGGGGCCGAGCCCGTACGCCGTGCCCCAGACCACCGCGTTCGGCAGCAGCGCGAGGACCAGCAGGAGCAGGGCCACGCGGCCCGACCACTCCCCCGCGAGGCCGTCGAGAGAGGCGTGGGCCGCGCCGAGGTGCCAGCACAGCGAGACCCCGGCGAGCAGCGCCCCGCCGGCCAGCAGCACGGCCAGCGCGAGCCCGGCGGCGCGCAGGGCGACGACCGTCTCGGCGCGGCCCGGCAGCGGGCGGCCGTGCGCGGTCCAGGCGCCCGCCGCCGCGGCGGCCACCACGGTCAGCGGCGTCCACACCCCGGCGGCGAGGGGGTCGGCGGGCAGCGCCCCGCTCTCGCCGTAGAGCACGACCACGGCCGCGACCAGCAGATATCCGCCGGAGACGGCGGCCACCGCGCCGGCCGTCGAGGGCACCGGGCGCCCGTCCCCGGTGTCGAGGGTGTCCCGCGCGGCCCGGTGCGCGAGCCACAGCGGCAGGGCCGTGAGCAGCAGCGGGGTGACGCCGAGGGGCGCGGGCACCCCACCGGCGGTATCGGTGCGGAGCAGATCGGCGCCGTGGGCCAGCAGCCAGAGCCCGGCGGCGGTGTGCAGGGCCCCGCCGGGGCCGCTGTCCGGGAACGGGGAGGCGATCCAGGCGGCCGTCACCAGCACGGCCAGCGCCCCCAGGCCGAGGCCCGCGGCGACGCCGCCGCGGACGAACGCGGTGGCCAGGGCGGCCGAACGGGCCCCCTGGACCGGGGCGTCGGGTGACAACGGCGGGCGGCGATCGGTCACTTGCGTCACGGGGCCCATGCTGCCAGCGACACGCGGTTTGCCCGCGTAACAGGCGAATGGCCGTTGTGTCGCTCAATATACGTTTATGTACTTTTCCGCCCAGAGCTGCACCGGCTGCACCGCGGGAGGTCGACACCGATGAGCCCGACGAGTCCGACCGTCTCGCTGCCCTCCCCCAAGGAGCGGCGGCGCCTTCGCGAGGTCCTCTCCTTGACCGAGGAGCAGGTCGCGGAGGCCATGGGCGTCACCCGCGCCACCGTCCGCTCCTGGGAGACCGGCCGCAGCGCCCCCCGGGGCCGCAAGCGCGAGGCGTACGCGAAGCTGCTCGGCGTGTACGAGGAGCCCACGGCGCCCCGTACGGAGAAGCCCGCCCGCCCGGCCCCCGCCGCCACCCGCCCCCGCCCGGCCGCCAAGGGCCCGGCCCGGCCGCCCAAGTCCCCCGCCCCGGCCCCGGCGGGCCCGGGGAAGGCCGCGCCCAGGCCCCCTCAGGAACGGCTGAAACCGGCCCCCGAACCGGCCGCCGCGGCCGTACCGGAGCCGGAGCCAGCGGCGGAGGCGGAGCCAGCGGCGGAGGCGGAGCCAGCGGCGAAGGCGAAGGCGGGCCGCGAGCGGGCGCCGAGACCCGCCGGCCGGAGGCCGAAGGAGGCGCCGCGCCAGGACAGCGAAATCGGGGCCGAGGCCGGAACCGTGGCGGCGGAGGCGCCGGAGGCCGGGCTCACGCCCGAGCAGGCGTTCGACGCGCTGTACGCCCACGCCGCGCCCGGCCTGGTCCACCAGACGTATCTGCTCACCGGGCGCCGGGGCCTGTCCCGCGAGTCCGTCGAGCACGCCTTCCACCACGCCTGGGAGCACTGGCCCGAGGTCGCCGTCGACGCCGACCCGGTGGGCTGGGTGCGCGCGGCGGCGTACGAGTACGCGCTCTCCCCCTGGCACCGCTTCCGGCGCCGCCACCGGCACCCGGACTCCGCGCCGACCGAGGCGTCCCGGCGCGCCCTGCTCGCGGCGCTCCTGGAGCTGCCGGCGCCGTACCGCAGGACCGTGCTCCTCTACGACGGCCTCGGCCTCGACCTGCCGGAGACGGCGGCGGAGACCGAGGCGAGCACCCCGGCGGCCGGGAACCGGCTGCTGCACGCCCGTACCGTCATCGGGCAGCGGGTCCCCGGGCTCGACGACCCGGAGGCCCTCCAGCGGCGGCTCGCCGCGCTGGTGGCGGAGGCGCCGACCGCGACCCTGCCCGCCGCGCGCAGCGTGCGCTCGGGCAGCGAGCGCCGCAGCAGGCTGCTGACCAGGGCGGTCTTCGGGGTGACGGCGGCGCTCATCGGCGTCACGGCCTTCACCGTGTCCACGGCGCCGACCCGCTACATCCCGGTGAACGCGCCCGGCGAGATCGTCGAGGGCGTCCCGGTCCGGGGCGGCCCGCTGAAGCTGGGCCCGGAGGACAAGGAGCTCCGCGACCACCTGCGCTCCCGGCCGCACCCCGGCCCGGAGCGGCTGATCCCCCGGGCGGAGTAACGCGGGCCGGCGTCCGCCGGACGGCGTACGCGAGCGGGCCCCGCCCCCACCCGGTGTTCCCGGGAGGGGCGGGGCCCGCTCGTGTACGGGGCCGAGCCCCGGTCAGTCCTGGATTCAGCCCGCGAGGATCGCGCGCGCCAGCTTGGCCGTCTCGGTCGGCGTCTTGCCGACCTTGACGCCGGCGGCCTCCAGGGCCTCCTTCTTCGCCTGGGCGGTGCCGGAGGAGCCGGAGACGATGGCGCCGGCGTGGCCCATGGTCTTGCCCTCGGGCGCGGTGAAGCCCGCGACGTAGCCGACGACCGGCTTGGTGACGTTGGCCTTGATGAAGTCGGCCGCGCGCTCCTCGGCGTCGCCGCCGATCTCGCCGATCATCACGATCAGGTCCGTCTCCGGGTCGGCCTCGAAGGCCGCCAGGGCGTCGATGTGCGTGGTGCCGATGACCGGGTCGCCACCGATGCCGACGGCGGAGGAGAAGCCGATGTCACGGAGCTCGTACATCATCTGGTACGTCAGCGTGCCGGACTTCGAGACCAGGCCGATGCGGCCCGGCTTCGTGATGTCGCCCGGGATGATGCCGGCGTTGGACTGGCCCGGGGTGATGAGACCGGGGCAGTTCGGGCCGATGAGGCGGGTCTTGTTGCCCTTCTCCACGGCGTACGCGTAGAACGCGGCGGAGTCGTGGACGGCGATGCCCTCGGTGATGACCACGGCGAGCGGGATCTCGGCGTCGATCGCCTCGACCACGGCGGCCTTGGCGAAGGCCGGCGGCACGAAGAGGACCGAGACGTTGGCGCCGGTCTCCTTCATGGCCTCGGCGACGGTGCCGAAGACGGGGATCTCGGTGCCGTCGAAGTCGACCTTCGTGCCGGCCTTGCGCGGGTTCACGCCGCCGACGATGTTGGTGCCGTCACCCAGCATGAGCTTGGTGTGCTTCATGCCCGTGGCACCGGTCATGCCCTGGACGATGACCTTGCTGTCCTTGTTGAGGAAGATAGCCATGGCTGTGTGTCCTGGTCCCTTACTTCGCGGCCGCGAGCTCGGCGGCCTTGTCGGCCGCGCCGTCCATGGTGTCCACGCGCTGCACCAGCGGGTGGTTGGCGTCGGACAGGATCTTGCGACCCAGCTCCGCGTTGTTGCCGTCGAGGCGCACGACCAGCGGCTTGGTGACCTCTTCGCCCTTCGAGGCGAGGAGCTCCAGGGCCTGCACGATGCCGTTGGCGACCTCGTCACAGGCGGTGATGCCGCCGAAGACGTTGACGAACACGGACTTGACGTCCGCGTCGCCGAGGATGATCTCCAGGCCGTTCGCCATGACCTCGGCGGACGCGCCGCCGCCGATGTCGAGGAAGTTGGCCGGCTTCACGCCGCCGTGGTTCTCACCGGCGTACGCGACGACGTCCAGGGTCGACATGACCAGGCCGGCGCCGTTGCCGATGATGCCGACCTCGCCGTCGAGCTTCACGTAGTTGAGGCCCTTGGCCTTGGCGGCAGCCTCGAGCGGGTTGGCTGCGGCCTTGTCCTCGAGGGCCTCGTGCTCGGGCTGGCGGAAGTCGGCGTTCTCGTCGAGCGAGACCTTGCCGTCGAGGGCCAGGATGCGCCCGTCCTTGGTCTTCACCAGCGGGTTCACCTCGACGAGGAGCGCGTCCTCGGCGACGAAGGTGTCCCACAGGGTGACCAGGACCTCGGCGATGTTCTCGGCGACCTCGGCCGGGAACTTCGCCAGGGCGACGATCTCGCGGGCCTTCTCCAGGGTGACGCCGTCGTTGGCGTTGACCGGGACCTTCGCGAGGGCCTCGGGGGTCTTCTCCGCGACCTCCTCGATGTCCATGCCGCCCTGCACCGAGGCCATGGCCAGGAAGGTGCGGTTGGTGCGGTCGAGCAGGTACGAGACGTAGTACTCGGCCTCGATCTCCGGGGACAGCTCGGCGATCATCACCTTGTGGACCGTGTGGCCCTTGATGTCCATGCCCAGGATGTCCGTCGCGCGGGCGACGGCCTCGTCCGGGTCCGCGGCCAGCTTGACGCCGCCGGCCTTGCCGCGGCCGCCGACCTTCACCTGCGCCTTGACGACCGACTTTCCGCCAAGTCGCTCGGTGGCCTCGCGCGCCGCCTCAGGCGTGTCGATGACTTCACCGGCCAGCACCGGTACACCGTGCTTGGCGAAGAGGTCCCTCGCCTGGTACTCGAACAGGTCCACGCGCGTCCCTTTTCTAGATGATCGCGGTTCGTTGTCTGCGTGGGCGTGCCGCGAAGGGCAACGTGACTGCGCTGTCACTAGGGAGGCGTACACGGTGTCCGTGGACGCGGCATGTCCGTCTCGCAGGTTATCCCCGTGGGACGTTGGTCCCTAAATCGCAGATCACAACGGAGCGGTGATACGGGTCACAGAACGTAGGCCCGCCGGGGCGTTCCGTGGGGGCGACCCCCGGCACCCGAAAGCCCCTTGTGGCAGGCGGGGAGCGGGGGTTGCGCCGCGCGCGGCACGCCGGGGCGCGGGGTCGGGGGCGCGGGGAGCCGACTGTGATATGGGCCTCAGTGGGGCTCCGGAGGCCCGTCCGGGCGGCCCGCGGACAACGGATTCCGCACCCCCCGACGGGACCTTCCGCCTCTCGGGCATGGTCTCCGGGCGCCCGGCCGGTCACCCCTCCGGTATCGGCAGCGGCCGCTTCTCCAGGGCGGCGGCCATCACCTCCGGGAAGAGGTCGGGGGTGCAGGCGAAGGCGGGGGCGCCGAGCGCGGCGAGCGCGGCGGCGTGCTCCCGGTCGTAGGCGGGGGCGCCCTCGTCGGAGAGGGCGAGCAGGCACACGAACTGCACCCCGGACGCCTTCATCGCGGCGACCCGCTTCAGCATCTCGTCGCGGATGCCGCCCTCGTAGAGGTCGCTGATGAGGACGACGACGGTGTCGGCGGGGCGGGTGATCCGCGACTGGCAGTAGGCGAGCGCCCGGTTGATGTCCGTGCCGCCGCCGAGCTGGGTGCCGAAGAGGACGTCGACGGGGTCGTCGAGCTGCTCGGTGAGGTCGACGACGGCGGTGTCGAAGACGACGAGGCGGGTGGCGATCGCGCGCATCGAGGCGAGGACGGCGCCGAAGACGGAGGCGTAGACGACGGAGGCGGCCATCGAGCCGGACTGGTCGACGCAGAGGACGACCTCCTTCTTCACCGCGCGGGCGGCCCTGCCGTAGCCGACGAGCCGCTCGGGGACGACCGTGCGGTGCTCGGGGAGGTAGTTCCCCAGGTTGGCGCGGATGGTGCGGTCCCAGTCGATGTCCCGGTGGCGGGGGCGGCTGATCCGGGCGGAGCGGTCCAGGGCGCCGGTGAGGGTGGCGCGGGTGCGGGAGGCGAGCCGCTTCTCCAGGTCGTCGACGACCTTGCGGACGACGGCCCGCGCGGTCTCCTTGGTGGTCTCCGGCATCGCCTTGTCGAGGGAGAGCAGGGTCCCGACGAGGTGCACGTCCGGCTCGACCGCCATCAGCATCTCGGGCTCCAGGAGCAGCGCGGCGAGGCCGAGGCGGTCGATCGCGTCGCGCTGCATGACCTGGACGACGGAGCTGGGGAAGTACGTGCGGATGTCGCCGAGCCAGCGGGCGACGGAGGGCGCGGAGCCGCCGAGCCCGGCCGAGCGCTCCCGCCCGGAACCGGCGGCGGCCGGTTCCCGGCGGTCGTAGAGCGCGCCGAGGGCGCGGTCCATGGCGGCGTCGGTGCCGCCGAGGTCGTGTCCGGTGCCGTCGGCCGGTCCGCCGCCGAGGACGAGCCGCCAGCGGCGCAGGCGCTCGGGGCCGAGAGTCATGCGGGGACCTCCGTACCGAGGATGAGGTGCAGCAGGGGCAGCACGCCGTCGGCGCGCTCGGGGTCGGGGGCGGCGGCGAAGCCGGGCACCGCGACGGCGGGCCGGGTGGCGCGGCCCTCGGCGGGACCGCGCGCGACGAGCTCGCCGAGGGTGCGGCGGACACCCGGCTCGTAGGAGGCGAAGGTGCGCCGCAGCAGGGGGAGGACGTCGGTGAACGCGTCCGCCGGGACGCCGCTCAGCCAGCCGTCCACGAGCGCGAGCAGCCGTTCGTCGTGGACGAGGAGCAGCCCGCCGCCGGAGGCCCCGCCGACGAAGCCCTCGATCCACGCGGCGGCGTCGGCGGGCGGCACCCCGGGCGAGAGCGCGAGCCCCATGGTCCGGGCCGCCTCGTCCTCCCCGAGCCGCCCCTCGTCGAGCAACAGCCGCGCGGCCCGCCCCCGCACCACCCCGGCCACCCCGTCCCGCGCCACGATCCGCCGCAGCACGCCGGCCCAGCGGTCGGATAGGGAGGCGAGGGAGGGACCGGGGGCCGCGTTCCCCGGGGCGACCGAGGCCGGAGCGGGCCCCGCCGCGTCCCCCCGCTCCCCCGGCTCCGCCGGAAGAAGCGCGATCGCGGCGTGGACCGCGTCCAGGTGGGCGCGCATCTCGGTGGCCGCGTCCGTGTCGAGGCCGGTGCAGGCCGGGGGGAGGCCGACGCAGATGCGCTCGGCGAGGCCCGTGGCGACCTCGCGGAGCGCGGTGGTGTCGGTGGCCCGCACGTCGCCGTAGCGCAGGGCGCGGGCCAGGGCGGGCAGGGCCTGGGCGAGGTGGGCGACGTCGGTGTCCAGCGCGGCGCGGTCGGCGAGCGCCCCGAGGACGGCGGGCAGCGCCTCGGTGAGCCCGGCGTGCAGGCAGCGCTCGGCGAGGGCGGTGAGCGCGGCGAGGTCCGGCGCGGCGGCGGCCCGCGCCTCGGCCCTGGCGGTCGCGGCGGCCTCGACGGTGGTGCCCCACACGCCCGCCTCGGCGACCTGCACGTGCAGCTCGGGCTCCCAGCGCAGCCGCCACGCCTCCCGGAAGGTGCCGGTGGAGGCGCGCCCGGCGGCGGGGGCGCCCCAGTCGACGCCGAGCAGCAGCAGCCGGTGGAGCAGCCGGCTGCGGGCCGCGTCGGTGTCCCCGCGCAGGTCGAGCTCCAGGTCGCGTGCCTCGGCCTCGGGCTTGAGCCGCAGGCTCCGCTGGAGCCGGGCGAGGTCGCGCTGGAGCGGCACGGCGGGCGCGTCGGCCGGGACGCCGCCGAGGACGTCGCCGATGACGAGCCGGTCGCGGACCAGGTCGAGCGGGACGTCGGAGCCGTCGCACATGACGGCCCGCACGGCGTCGGTGGTCTCGCCGAGCCCGGCGCAGGGCCGCCCGCGCATCGCGGCGAGGGTGTCGGCGAGCCGGACGGCCTCGATGACGTGCGCGGAGGAGACCGGCAGGTCCTCGGCCCGGAGCAGCCCGGCGACCTTGGTCATCCACCGTTCGAGCGGGCGGTCGGGGGCGCCGAAGAGGTGGGCGTACCACCCGGGCGCCTCGATGCCCGCCCCGTAGCCGGAGCGGCGGGCGAGCCGGCGGTGGGTCCAGGGCACCCAGGTCAGCTCGGTCCTGACCTTGGGGAGTCCCTTGAGCAGCGCCCGGTCGGCGGTGACGGTGGTCGCGCGGCGCAGCGCGGGCACGTGCCAGGCGCCGCAGACGACGGCGAGGTCGTCGCCGAACTCCTTGCGCGCGGCGCGCAGCCGCAGCCGCATGTGGGCCTCGCGGACCAGGTCGCGCGGGTGCCCGCCGTGGCCGTACGCCTCGCGGAGCGCGCCCATCGCCTCGGCGAGGGCCTCGAAGGGGGCGAACGGGTCGCTCCCGCCGCGCAGTTCGACGACGTCCTCCCACCAGCGCTCGGCGTCGTCGTATCCGGCGGCGTGGGCGAGCTCGGCGACGGGGTCGACGCGCAGCGCCCGGCCGGTGCCCTCCTCGGGGGCCGGGTCGGCGGCGGCTTCGGGGGCGGCGAGGGTGTGGGCGGCGGGCAGGTCGACGAAGCGGACCTCGGCGCCGTGGCCGAGGGCCCAGCGGATCGCGACCCACTCGGGCGAGAACTCCGCCATGGGCCAGAAGGCGGCGCGCCCGGGGTCGTCGACGGCGTGCGCGAGGAGGGCGACGGGGGGCCGCATCCCGGGGTCGGCGGCGAGCGCGACGAGGGCGTCGGCCTCGGGCGGCCCCTCGATGAGGACGGCCTTGGGCCGGCCCGCCTCCAGGGCGGCTGCCACGGCCCGCGCGGATCCGGGCCCGTGGTGCCGCACCCCGAGCAGCAGGGGCCCGGGGGCGGCGGGGGCGCCGGCTCGGGTCACGCCGTCACCTCGCGGCAGGCGCGGTAGAAGTCCTTCCAGCCGTCTCTCTCCCGGACCACGGTCTCCAGGTACTCCTGCCAGACGACCCGGTCGGCGGCGGGGTCGCGGACGATGGCGCCGAGCAGCCCGGCGGCGACGTCGGCGGAGCGCAGGACGCCGTCGCCGAAGTGGGCGGCGAGGGCGAGCCCGCCGGTGACGACGGAGATCGCCTCGGCGGTGGAGAGCGTCCCCGAGGGGGACTTGAGCTTGGTGCGCCCGTCGGCGGTGACCCCGTCGCGCAGCTCGCGGAAGACGGTGACCACCCGGCGGATCTCCTCGACACCCTCGGGCACCGCCGGGAGGTCGAGCGAGCGGCCGATCTGGTCGACGCGCCGGGCGACGATGTCGACCTCGGCGTCGGGGGTGGCGGGCAGCGGCAGCACCACGGTGTTGAAGCGGCGGCGCAGGGCGCTGGACAGCTCGTTGACCCCGCGGTCGCGGTCGTTGGCGGTGGCGATGAGGTTGAACCCGCCGACGGCCTGGACCTCCTGGCCCAGCTCGGGGATCGGCAGGGTCTTCTCGGAGAGCACCGTGATGAGGGTGTCCTGCACGTCGGCGGGGATGCGGGTGAGCTCCTCGACGCGGGCGGTCAGCCCGGCGGCCATGGCGCGCATGACGGGGCTGGGCACGAGCGCCTCGCGGCTGGGGCCGTGGGCGAGCAGCCGCGCGTAGTTCCACCCGTAGCGGATGGCCTCCTCGGGGGTGCCCGCGGTGCCCTGGACGAGGAGGGTGGAGTCGCCGCTGACGGCGGCGGCCAGGTGCTCGGAGACCCAGGTCTTGGCGGTGCCGGGCACGCCGAGCAGGAGCAGGGCGCGGTCGGTGGCGAGGGTGGTGACGGCGACCTCGACGATCCGGCGCGGGCCCACGTACTTGGGGGTGATCACCGTGCCGTCGGGCAGGGTGCCGCCGAGGAGGTAGGTGGCGACGGCCCAGGGCGAGAGCCGCCAGCGGGTGGGGCGCGGCCGGTCGTCGGCGGCGGCGAGCGCGGCGAGTTCGTGCGCGAAGGCGTCTTCGGCGTGCGGCCGGAGCACTTCGCCCGCGGCGCCGTCCGTGCTGTCCGTCGTGGCGACGGCGGCGCGGTCCGTGGTGGTTTCGGGCAGGGTCATGGGTCCCCCTCCAGATCGTTCGACCTGCTGTACGAACCACGGTGCACCATGCCACTGACAATCGGCCCCGCCCTCCGCCACGCCGATGGAAACCGCAGGTGGGAGCATGTGTCAGTGGAGGGTCGTACGGTCGTTCCCATGGACGAACAGGGGGAGCTCTGGACGGCTGATCAGGTGCTGGCACTGGCTCCTGACGACGCCTCACGCAGAGCGGGAAGCAAGCTGGGCACGCCCGGACCGTGGTCCGGCACCGGCGGCGGCCGGGGGGCCGTGTGGGGCCTGTGCAAGGGCAGCGGGCGCACGCCGTACCGCACGGTCGTGGACACCACGGGCCCGGCGTACCAATGCAGTTGCCCCAGCCGCAAGTTCCCGTGCAAGCACGCGCTGGGACTGCTGCTGCTCCGGGCCGGCGGCGAGGTGCCGTCCGCCCCCGGCGACGCGGCCGGGCCGCCGGACTGGGCCGAGAGCTGGCTCGCGGACCGCCGCGAGCGGGCGGAGGCGGCGCGGAGCGCCGGGCCCGCGCCGGACGCGGGGCCCGCCGACCCGGAGGCGGCGCGCCGCCGGGCCGAGCGGCGGGCGGCCCGGATCACGTCGGGAGCAGAGGAGTTGGAGCGGCGGCTGGCCGACCTGCTGCGCGGCGGCCTGGCCGCGGCGGAGCGTTCGGGGCCAGGGGCGTGGGAGGAGACGGCGGCCCGCATGGTCGACGCGCAGGCGCCGGGCCTCGCGGGCCGGGTGCGGGAGCTGGGGGCGATAGCCGGCTCGGGTCCGGGCTGGCCGGTGCGGCTCCTGGAGGAGTGCGCGCTGACCCATCTCCTGGACCGGGCCTGGCTGTCGGCGGACCGGCTGCCCGGCCCGCTCGCGGCGACGGTGCGGACCCGGGTGGGCCTGACGGCCCCGCCGGCCGGCCCGCTGCTGCGGGACCGCTGGCTGGTCCTCGCGCAGTACGACACGGCCGAGGGCAAGCTGACGGCGCGCCGGGTCTGGCTGCACGGGGAGTCGACGGGCCGCACGGCCCTGCTGCTCTCCTTCGGGGCGGCGGGCCGCGCCCCGCAGCTCGCCCTCCCGGTCGGGGCGGTGCTGGACGCGGAGCTGCGGGGGTACGAGGGCGGCGGTGGGCTCCGCGCGGAGCTGGTCGGGCAGTTCGGCGCGCCCGCGCCCGCCGGGCCCCCGCCGCGCGGCGGCACGGTCGGCGCGGCCCTCACGGCGTACGGGCACGCGCTGCGCGAGGACCCGTGGCTGGACGCCTGGCCGGTGACGCTGGCCGGTGTCGTCCCGGCCCGCGCGGAGTACGGCTGGCAGCTCGCCGACGCGGCGGGCGCCGAACGGGAGGCCGTGCCGCTGACCCGCGCCGCGCAGGCCCGCCCGGGGCTGTGGCGGCTGGTGGCCCTGTCGGGCGGCGCGCCGCTCACGGTCTTCGGCGAGTGCGGCCACCAGGGCTTCACCCCGCTGGCCGCCTGGTCGCCGGACGCGCCCGGGGAGACGGTGCCGCTGGTCTGACCCCCCGGAACCGCACCGCACCCGTCTCGGAAACCCACTGCTGGAGGAGGGCTGTCATGGTGGCCATGGACGCCTGGGAAGAGCTCGTCACGTCGGCACTGCTGGGCACCGACCGCAGACCGCACGGGGGTGCCTCCGGGGACGCGGCGGCCGTCGCGCTGCTCGACGCCGCCGCCGCGCACACCGTACGGCGACGGGCGGGGCTGCGGCCCGGCCCCGCCGCGCCGCCGCTGGAGCCCGCGCCCGAGGACGGGCGCAGACCGCTCCCGGAGGCGGCCCGGCGGCGGCTGGCCCGGCTGCTCGCGGGCCGGGCCGCGCCCGCGCCCTCCGGGGGCCGCCGGGGGGCCGCGCCCGACCTGACGGAGCTGCTGCCGCAGTGGCTGGCCGCCGCGCACGAGCGGGGCTACCGCGCCCCGGCGGCGGCGCTGCCCGCGCTCCTCGACGCGGCCCGCGCCCGGACCGACCTGCGGCCCCAGGCGCTGGCCTTCGCGGGGCCGCGCGGGCTGTGGCTGGCCGGGCTCAACACGGAGTGGAAGTTCGCGCTGCGCGGCGCGGGCGGCGGCGGCGCGCTGCCCGACCCCGGCGACCCGGCGGCGGTGGCGGCGCTGTGGGAGGAGGGCCTGTTCGCGGAGCGGGTGGCGCTGCTGGCGGCCGTACGGGCCTGGGACCCGGCCGCGGGCCGCGGGCTGCTGGCCGCCACCTGGGGCACGGAGCGGGCCGAGGACCGGCTGATGTTCCTGGACTCGCTGCGCGCGGGGCTGTCGGACGCGGACGAGGAGTTCCTGGAGGCGGCGCTGGCCGACCGCAGCCGCAACGTGCGCACGACCGCCGCCGAGCTGCTGTCGGCGCTGCCCGGCTCGGCGCTGGCCGCGCGGATGGCGGAGCGGGCCGTGTCGTGCGTCTCCCTGGACCGTACGCGCGGGGAGCCGGTGATCGTGGTCGAGGCGCCGCACGAGTGCGACGCCGGGATGCAGCACGACGGGGTGACGGCCACCCCGCCCACGGGCCGCGGCGAGCGCTCCTGGTGGCTCGGCCAGCTCGTCGAGGCCGCGCCGCTGCACTGCTGGCCGGCCCGGTTCGGGGGGCGCGGGCCCGAGGAGGTCGTGGCGCTCGCGGTCGCCGACGACTGGCAGGGCGAGCTGCACGCGGCCTGGTGCCGGGCGGCGGTGCGGCAGCGGGACGCGGACTGGTCGCGGGCCCTGCTGGGCTCCCCCTCGGCCCCGCAGGCCACCGGGCCCGGCACGTCCTCGCTGGCCGAGCGGGCCAAGCTGCTGTCGACGCTGCCGGAGGAGGAGCGGGCCGGCTGGGTGGCCTCGTTCATAGCGGCGCACGGCCTGTCGGAGGCGTTCCAGCTGCTGGGCGTGTGCGCGGTGCCGTGGGCGGCGCCGCTGGGCGGGGCGGTGGTCGACGCGCTGGACATCGCGCGGGACGCGGGGAGTTACCCGTGGAGCTTCAGCGGGGTGATGGGCCTCGCCGAGCGCTGCCTCTCCCCCGACGCGGTCCCGCAGCTCGCGGCCCTGACGGCCCTCCCGGCCGAGGAGGAGGACGCCTCCCCCGGCGCCGGGGGCTATTGGTCCGAGGCGTTCCAGCGGCTCGTGGCGACGCTGGACCTCCGGGCGACGATGCACGCGGAGCTGACGGAGGACTGAGCGGGATGCCGGGGGGCGCGTCGGCCGCTCCCCCCGTATCCCCCGTATCCCCTCGTCACCGCCTCCCGCTGGCGCGGCTCAGGCGGCGGCCACGCGGACGTTCGCGTTGACCCACTCCACGATGGAGCCGGTCGTCGCGCCCGGGGTGAAGATCTCGGCGACGCCCTTCTCCTTCAGCGGCGCGATGTCCGCCTCGGGGATGATCCCGCCGCCGAAGACCTTGATGTCCTCCGCGTCGCGCTCCTTCAGCAGCTCCAGCACCTTCGCGAACAGCGTGTTGTGCGCGCCCGAGAGGATCGACAGGCCGATCGCGTCGGCGTCCTCCTGGATCGCGGTGTCCACGATCTGCTCGGGCGTCTGGTGGAGCCCGGTGTAGATGACCTCCATGCCGGCGTCGCGCAGCGCCCGCGCGATCACCTTGGCCCCGCGATCGTGGCC
This sequence comes from Streptomyces sp. NPDC048659, assembly GCF_040650575.1. Taxonomy (NCBI): domain Bacteria; kingdom Bacillati; phylum Actinomycetota; class Actinomycetes; order Kitasatosporales; family Streptomycetaceae; genus Streptomyces; species Streptomyces sp. NPDC048659. Next base: position 45,958 of record NZ_JBEZHM010000044.1, read on the forward strand.
GTCGAGACCCGGCTTGGCGACCACCACTCGAATCGGACCGGTCACGCCCATCAGTGCCTCCACATGCGACCCCCGCGCCTGGCCGCGGGAAAGTGAACGAACGTTATCGCCAGCATCCCGCAAGCGGCCGTTTCGCGGTGGGCAGCGAGGGGGAAATCACACGTGGGACATCGTTCGCTCCGCTGAGGAGCCGCCACGGGGTCGCCGTATCACCGCGCCGCCAGCCGCACGGCACGGAGATACGGCGCCCTTCCGTCCCGGGACGGAGGCCGTCGATGGAGCTCATCCCCACCGAGGTCGCCGACCGGGTGAAGGCCACCGCCCTGGAGCTCGCGGTCCTTGCCGGACACCTGGTCCTCTACCCCTCCGGGCTTGTCTCCGAACGCCGCCCGCGCGGCCCGGCCGCCGAGCGCGACACACCCGCCCGCCGGCCGGTGGTGCTGCTCCACGGCTTCGTCGACAACCACTCGGTCTTCGTGCTGCTGCGCCGCACCCTCGCCCGGCACGGCCGTGAGCACGTCGAGTCGCTGGACTACTCCCCGTTCACCTGCGACCTGCGCACCGCCGCCGAGCGGCTCGGGCGGCTGGTCGAGGAGATCCGGGAGCGCACGGGACAGGCCGAGGTCGACCTGGTGGGGCACAGCCTGGGCGGGCTGATAGCGCGCTACTACGTGCAGCGGCTCGGCGGTGACACCCGGGTGCGCACGCTGGTCATGCTGGGCACCCCGCACGCGGGCACCGCCTTCGGCCCGCTGGCCGACGCGCATCCGCTGGTCCGCCAGATGCGGCCGGGCTCGGAGGTGCTGCGCGAGCTTGCGGGGCCCGCGCCGGGCGTCCGGACCCGCTTCGTCAGCTTCTGGAGCGACCTGGACCGGGTGATGGTGCCGGTCGAGACCGCGCACCTGGACCACCCCGACCTGATCACGCACAACGTGCGGGTGAGCGGGATCGGCCATCTCGCGCTGCCGGTGCACCCGGCGGTCGCGGCCGGGATCCTCGCCGCGCTGGACGACGGCGATCCGGCCGCCGGGGCCGCCGGGACCGCCGGAGCGGCGCCCGGCACCGACGCGGTGGCCTGACGGCGGTCCCGCCGGAACGACTCCGTCCGCCGCGTTCCTCGAACGTTCCTCGAACACAAGGCCAAAGGTCTCCCCATCGACCGCCGAAAGACGGCCGATTGCCCCTTTCCCCACGGCTCGAAACCCGCGGAAGATTGTCGGGCGCGCATACCGCCGGGTACAGTCACGCCACTGCTTGACCCCCTGCCCCCGAGGCGAGAGAGAAGTTGGTGAACGACCAGCACCCCCACGCCGGGTACGTCACGGACGCCACCCAGATCACCGGGAGCTTCACCGCGGATCCGCGGTTCGGCGGTTACGACGCCGACTACGCAGCGGGTCTCAGCGCAGGTCAGAGCATGTACGGCGGCTACACGGAGCACACCGGGTACGCCGACCCGAACGGTTACGCCGGGCACACCGACCCGAGCGGCCACTGGGACACCGGCTCCCACGGCTCCTACTCCGCCACCGGCCAGTGGGACGCCACCGCGTGGAGCGAGGCGCAGCAGACCGGCCAGTACGAGGCCGTGGCCTTCGCCGCCACCGCGTACGACACCACCGGCCAGTGGACGACACCCGGCTTCGAGACCGGCACGTACGACATGGCCGCCGCGACCGCCTGGCACCAGGCGCCGACGCCGGAGCCGGTCGTCCCGCAGCAGTACACCCCGGGCCCGGAGCACACGGCCTACGCGACCGAGGCACCCGGCCACGTCGAGCACACCGACCACACCGACCACACCGACCACACCGAGTACGTCGAGCACGCCGCGGACTACGCCGACTACACGGACTACGCCGGGCACACCGAACACTTCGAGCACACCGAGCACGTCGAGCACGTCGACCATCCCGAGTACTCCGAGACCATGCAGGTCCCCGCGTACGACGGTTACGGCGCCTACGACGCTGACCCGGAGACCGACCGCGACGCGGACCCGGACGCGGAGCTCCACGCCTTCCACGCCGCCGAGACCATGGTCGCCCTGGAGGTCCTGCCCGAGGGTGCCGGCTCCGCCGGGGAGCTGCCGCCCGTCGCCGGGCGTCCCGTGCGCCGCTCCTCCGGCGGTGCCCGCGGTGGCCGGCGCCGTACGCCCGCCAAGCGCTCCGCGCTCCTCACGGTCGCCGTCCCGTCCGCCTGCGTCATGGGCGTCGCCGGGATCGCCGCCGCCTCGGTCGGCGGGCTCACCGACTCCGGCACGGACGCCAAGGACACGACGACCACCATGGCCGCCGCCGACCCGGCGTCCGTCAAGGAGGTCGCCGCCAACACCAAGCTGGACACCCAGCTCGCCGCGCTCAGCGCCGACGCCCGCAGCTTCGGCGACCGCGCCAGCCGCACCCAGGAGCGCATCGACCTGCGGGTGCGCCAGGACGCGGAGAAGAAGAAGCGCGAGGAGGAGGCGGCCCGCAAGGAGGCGCTGCGGCCGAAGTTCATGCTTCCGGTCAAGCTGCACCAGCTCAGCGCCCGTTTCGGCCAGTCCGGCGTCAACTGGATGTCCGTGCACACGGGCATCGACTTCCCCGTGCAGTACGGCACCCCCGTGATGGCCGCGACCGACGGCACCGTGCGCACCCAGTGGAACAGCGCCTACGGCAACATGGCGATCGTGACCATGGCGGACGGCACCGAGACCTGGTACTGCCACCTGAGCAGCACCAAGATCCGCTCCGGCAAGGTCAAGGCCGGCGAGGTCATCGCGTACTCCGGCAACTCCGGCAACTCCACCGGCCCCCACCTCCACTTCGAGGTCCGGCCGAACGGCGGCGCGGCGATCGACCCGCTGCCCTGGCTGCTGAGCCGCGGTCTCGACCCGACCGGCTGACCCCGCGCGTACGAGGAAGGGCCCCCGCCGGCATCCGGCGGGGGCCCTTCCTCGTTCCGTCGCCCGGGACCGGGGGTCCTGGGTCCGGGGGGCTACAGCTTCTCGACCGGCGCGTACCGCAGCAGCAGACGCTTGGGCTTCTCGTCGCCGAAGTCGATCGTCGCCTGCGCGTCCGCGCCGACACCCTGGACCGCCATGACCGTGCCCAGGCCGAACTGGTCGTGGGTGACCCGGTCGCCGACCTGGAGCGAGATCACCGGCTTGTCGCTGGTGCGCCGGGTGGCGAAGCCCGAGGGGCCGGAGCGGGCGCGCGAGGAGGACAGCGAGGAGGTGATCCCCGAGGTCGGCCCGGCGGGCTTGGCCATGGGGCCGGTCCGCTTCCACTCCAGATACGCGGGCGGGATCTCCTCCAGGAAGCGCGAGGCCGGGTTGTACGAGGGCTGGCCCCAGGCGCTGCGCATCGCGGAGCGGGTCAGGTAGAGCCGCTCGCGGGCGCGGGTGATGCCGACGTACGCGAGGCGGCGCTCCTCCTCCAGCTCCTTGGTCTGGCCGAGCGCGCGCATGTGCGGGAAGACGCCGTCCTCCATGCCGGTGAGGAACACCACCGGGAACTCCAGGCCCTTGGCGGTGTGCAGGGTCATCAGGGTGATGACCCCCGAGCCCTCCTCGTCCTCGTCGGGGATCTGGTCGGAGTCGGCGACGAGGGCGACCTTCTCCAGGAACTCGGCGAGGGTGGCGGGCTCTTCGCCGCGCTCCTGCTCGAACTCCAGGGCCACCGCGGCGAGTTCCTGGAGGTTCTCGATGCGGGTCTCGTCCTGCGGGTCGGTGGACGCCTGGAGCTCGGCCAGATAGCCGGTCCGCTCCAGCACCGCCTCCAGGACCACGGCGGGCCCCGCGCCGGACTCGGCGATGGTGCGGAGCTCCTCCATGAGCGTGTTGAAGCGCTTGACCGCGTTGGCGGAGCGGGCCGCCATCCCGTACGCCTCGTCGACGCGCTTGAGCGCCTGCGGGAAGGTGATCTTCTCGCGCAGCGAGAGGGCGTCGATCATCGCCTCGGCGCGGTCGCCGATGCCCCGCTTGGGGACGTTGAGGATCCGGCGCAGCGGCACGGTGTCCTCGGGGTTGGCGAGGACGCGCAGGTAGGCGAGGACGTCGCGGACCTCCTTGCGCTCGTAGAAGCGCACGCCGCCGACGACCTTGTAGGGCAGGCCGACGCGGATGAAGATCTCTTCGAAGACGCGGGACTGGGCGTTGGTGCGGTAGAAGACGGCGACGTCGCCCGCCTTGGCCGCGCCGGTGTCGGTGAGCCGGTCGATCTCGTCGGCGACGAACTGCGCCTCGTCGTGCTCGGTGTCCGCGACGTAGCCGGTGATCTGCGCGCCCGCGCCCGCGTTGGTCCACAGGTTCTTCGGGCGGCGGGACTCGTTGCGCTCGATGACCGCGTTGGCGGCGGAGAGGATCGTCTGGGTGGAGCGGTAGTTCTGCTCCAGCAGGATCGTCGTCGCGTCCGGGTAGTCCTCCTCGAACTGGAGGATGTTGCGGATGGTCGCGCCGCGGAAGGCGTAGATCGACTGGTCGGCGTCGCCGACCACGCACAGCTCGGCCGGGCCGAGGTCCTCGTAGCCCGTGCCGACGAGCTCGCGGACCAGGGTGTACTGGGCGTGGTTGGTGTCCTGGTACTCGTCGACGAGGACGTGGCGGAAGCGGCGGCGGTAGTGCTCGGCGACGTCCGGGAACGCCTGGAACAGGTGCACCGTCGTCATGATGATGTCGTCGAAGTCCAGCGCGTTGGCCTCGCGCAGCCGGGCCTGGTACATCCGGTACGCCTCGGCGAGCGTCTTCTCAAAGCCGTCGGCCGCTTGATCGGCGAAGGTCTCCTCGTCGATCAGCTCGTTCTTCAGGTTGGAGATCTTGGCGCTGAAGGACTTCGGCGGGAACTTCTTCGGGTCGAGGTCCAGGTCCCGGCAGACCAGCGCCATCAGGCGCTTGGAGTCGGCGGCGTCGTAGATCGAGAACGACGAGGTGAAGCCCAGCTTCTTCGACTCGCGGCGCAGGATGCGGACGCACGCGCTGTGGAAGGTCATGACCCACATGGCGTTGGCGCGCGGGCCGACGAGCTGCTCGACCCGCTCCTTCATCTCGCCGGCGGCCTTGTTGGTGAAGGTGATCGCCAGTATCTGCCCGGGGTGGACGTGCCGGCTGCCCAGGAGGTGGGCGATGCGGTGGGTGAGCACGCGCGTCTTGCCGGAGCCGGCGCCCGCGACGATGAGCAGCGGGGTGTCCGTGTGGACCACGGCGGCGCGCTGCTGCTCGTTCAGCCCCTCCAGGAGCGCGGCGGCGTCCACGGCGGGGCGGTGGGCGCCGTCGCGGTAGTACGCGTCCCGCTCGGGCGGGGGCGCGTCCCAGTGCTCCCCGAAGAGGGCGTGCGGGACGTCCTCCGCGGCCGGGGCGCCGTGCTCGTGGTCCTCGGGCGGGGGCGGGGGCTCCTCCGAGGAGTGGTTCCGGAGGCTCGCCAGGAAGTTGTCGTCAAAGAGGCTGCTCATCGCCTCACGAGTCTAGGACGCCGCACCGACAGTCCGCTGCCGCCTCCGGAAGCGACGGGGAAAGCCGCAGGTCAGACCCAGAGGGTGGCGATGAAGATGTTCGCCATGGTGAGGCCGCCGACGGCGCCGAAGACGGCCTTGTCGACCTTCTCCTCGTCGCGCTTGACGTAGACCAGGGCGAGGATCACCACGAGGACGGCCAGCTTGATGCCGACCTTGATGTTGTTGACCGTGTGGCCGTCGGCCTGGTTGAGGCCGACGAGCGCGATGCCGGTGACGAGCATGGTGAGGGCGCCGTGCAGCATCGCGGGCACGAAGCGGGCGGTGCCCGCGCCCATCGCCTTCATCTGGGTGAGGAAGCCGCCGAGGAGGCTGGCGATGCCGATGATGTGCAGGGCGACGAAGACATTGATGAGGGCGTCCATGGGGCGGAGCCTAACCGGGGCCATAGCACCGGCTTCCGGGCGGGTCCGCCTTCTCCCGCGCTTCGGTCAGCGGCCGCCGCGAGCGCTGCCGGACCCTCCCCGGGACCGGACGAGAACGGTCGGAAGGCATCAAGTACCGCCAATAGCGGTCAACTCCCTGCCCCCGCACGGCGGCCAGGTTTAGCGTCCTGCCCCAGGTGACCGGCTCCCCACCTCCGCCGTCCGGCGGCTGCCGGTCGCCCCCGCCGAGAAAAGACCGGCGGCGGTCCGTCCCCCTGTGCGGACCGTCGCCGGCCCCGGCGGGCCGCGTCCCCCACGGGGAGAGGATGTGACCCGCCCTCGTGGCAGCGCACCGCAAGCCCAAGCAGACACCTTTCGGCGGCCCGGCGGCCCGTACCGCCGCCACCCTGGTCCTCGCCTCCGCGGCGAGCGCGACCGTCTTCCAGGGCTCCGGGCAGGCCGCGCCGCGGCCGACCCCCGCGCAGGTCAAGACCGAGGTCGACCGGCTCTACGAGCAGGCCGAGGTCGCCACCGAGAAGTACAACGGCGCCAAGGAGAAGGCGGACCGGGCCCGCGCGGCCTTCGACGGGCTGCGCGACGAGGCCGCCCGCAGGACCGAGCGGCTGAACCGGTCCCGGGACGCGCTGGGCGCCGTCGCCGCCGCGCAGTACCGCTCCGGGGGGCTCGACCCCGCCCTCCAGCTCGCCCTCACCTCCGACCCGGACCAGTACCTGGAGCGGGCCGCGCTGGCCGAGAAGGCGGGCGAGCGGCAGGCCGCCGCCGTCACCGCCGTCCGGCGTGAGCTCGCCGCCGTACGGCAGCTCCGCGGCGAGTCCGAGGGGCGGCTGCGCGAGCTGCGCACGCAGGAGGCGGAGCTGCGCCGCCAGAAGGCGACGGTCCAGGGGAAGCTGGACGCGGCCCGCACCCTGCTCGACCGGCTCACCGCCGAGGAGCGGGCCCGCTACGAGGCGGCCGTCGCCTCCGGCGGGCACGGCGGCGCCGACGGGCTCACCGCCCCGGGCGCCACGACGGCCAGGGCCGACCGCTCGGACGCGAACCGCGGGCCCGTCACGGCGCCCACCTCGCGCGCCGCCGCGGCCATCGCCTTCGCCCAGCAGCAGCTCGGCAAGCCGTACGTGTGGGGGGCGACCGGCCCCTCCGCCTACGACTGCTCCGGGCTCACCCAGGCCGCCTGGCGCGCCGCCGGGGTCTCGCTGCCCCGCACCACGTACACCCAGATCAACGCGGGCACCCGGGTCTCCCGCTCCGAGCTGGCCCCCGGCGACCTGGTCTTCTTCTACTCCGGGATCAGCCACGTCGGCCTCTACATCGGCGGCGGCCAGATGATCCACGCGCCCCGGCCGGGCGCCCCGGTCCGGATCGCCCCCGTCGACGAGATGCCCTTCGCGGGCGCGACCCGGGTGGGCTGAGGCCCCGGGCCGGGTCAGACCAGGCGACGGGCGGTGGCCCAGCGGGTCAGCTCGTGCCGGTTGGAGAGCTGGAGCTTGCGCAGCACCGCCGAGACGTGGGACTCGACCGTCTTCACCGAGATGAAGAGCTGCTTGGCTATCTCCTTGTACGCGTAACCGCGGGCGATCAGCCGGAGCACCTCCCGCTCCCGCTGGGTCAGCCGGTCCAGGTCCTCGTCGACCGGCGGCGCGTCCGTGGAGGCGAAGGCGTCCAGGACGAAGCCCGCGAGGCGCGGCGAGAAGACGGCGTCGCCCTCCTGGACCCGGAAGACCGAGTCGACCAGGTCGGTGCCGGTGATCGTCTTGGTGACGTAGCCGCGGGCGCCGCCGCGGATCACGCCGATGACGTCCTCGGCCGCGTCGGAGACCGACAGCGCCAGGAAGCGCACCGGGTCCTCCGCCGCCGCCATCAGGCTCGCGCAGCGGCGCAGCACCTCGACGCCGCCGCCGCCCGGCAGGTGCACGTCGAGGAGGACGACCTCCGGGCGGGTGGCGGTGATCACCGTCACCGCCTGGTCGACGTCGGCGGCCTCGCCGACCACCTCGACACCCGTCACCTCGGTGCGGCCGATCTCGGCCTGCACCCCGGTGCGGAACATCCGGTGGTCGTCGACGAGCACGACCCGCACCCGGCGCCCCGTGCCCTGCGCCGCCGCCCCGCTCTCGGTCCCGTCGCTCATCCGTCCGCCCTCTCCATCTCGAGCTCCACTTCGGTGCCCCCGCCCGGCACGGACCTCAGCCGCGCCGATCCGCCGTTGCGCTGCATCCGGCCGATGATCGATTCTCGTACGCCCATGCGGTCGTCGGGAACCGCGTCCAAGTCGAAGCCGGGGCCCCGGTCCCGCACCGAGACGAAGACCGTCCGGCCCTCGACCTCGGCGTAGACCTGCACCGGCCCGCCCTCGCCACCGTACTTGGCCGCGTTCACCATCGCCTCGCGCGCGGCCTGCATCTGCGCCCCGAGCCCCTCGTCGAGCGGGCAGTCGCCGACGACCACGACCTCCAGCGGGACGCCGTGCTTGTCCTCGACCTCGGCGGCGGCCCGCTTGACCGCCTCGGCGAGGGTCGTGGGCTCCTCGTCCTCGTCCTTGCCGGTGCCCTCCGGCTTGTACAGCCAGTTACGCAGCTCGCGCTCCTGGGCGCGGGCCAGCCTGCGGACCTCGCCGGGGTCGTCGGCGTTGCGCTGGATCAGGGTCAGGGTGTGCAGGACGGAGTCGTGCACGTGGGCCGCGACCTCGGCCCGCTCCTGGGCGCGGATGCGCAGCGTGCGCTCCTCGTTGAGGTCCTGCGACATGCGCACCAGCCAGGGCCCGGCGAGCAGCGCGATGCCGGTGAGGACGGCGACGGCAGCGGTGAGGGCGGTGCCGAGCTGGGCGACGGAGCCGCGGACCACGAGGAAGACCGCGAGGCCCGTGCCGACCAGGGCGACGCCGACGAGCCCTCGGACGAGCTGGAAGGCCCGTCTGCGGCGGCCGGGGTCGGTCCAGCTGGCCCGGCGGGCGTTGTCCGCCTGGCGCCAGACGAGGACGACGCCGACGCCGATCAGCAGCGAGGGCCAGACATAGCGGCCGGCCTGCCGGTCCACGTTGATGCTGCCGATGAAGGAGGAGACGCCGATCGCGAGCGCGATCAGGGCGAGGACCTGGCCCTTGTCGGGCTTGCGCAGCCGTCGGCGGCCGTCGGCGGTGGTCTCGAAGACGGGGCGGGGCGCGGCCCGGCCGCCGACCCCGAGCGGGACGACGATCCAGAACACCGCGTACAGCACCGCGCCGAGGCCGTCCGTGAGCATGAGGACCGCGAAGAACGCGCGGACCCAGATCACGGGCAGCCCGAGGTGTCCGGCGAGGCCGCGCGCGACACCGCCGAGCCACCGGCCGTCGGCGCTCCGGTAGAGCCTGCGGACGGGCGGTTCGTCGGTCTCTGCGACACGGGCGGCTGCGGACATGCACTGATCGTCACACGTCCGGCGGGTCCGGGACATCAGGGTCCGCCCGGATATCGGCCCCGGAGCCTTCTCGGGGTCGGCTCGGGGTCGGACCCCGGCGGAAGATCAGGGTCAAGGCAGGGTCGGTCCCGGTGCCGCCGGGGGTCACGGGGCGTCACCATGGAGCCATGACGAGTTCGACGCCTTCGCCCCACGAGGCCCCGCCGCCGGCGGAGGGCCCGCCCGCCCCTCCGCTGCGCAGGTCGCGCGGCCAGAAGGTGGTGGCCGGGGTGTGCGGCGGGCTCGGCCGGCACTTCGACCTGGACCCGGTGCTGTTCCGGATCGTGCTCGGCGTGCTGGCGGTGACCGGCGGCGTCGGGCTGATCTTCTACGGCTTCGCGTGGCTGCTGCTCCCGCTCGCGGACGAGGAGGAGAGCGAGGGGCGCCGGCTGCTGACCGGCCGGGTCTCCGGTTCGTCCCTGACCGCCGTGCTGATGGCGCTGGTCGGCTGCGGGATCTTCCTGTCGATGCTGCACAACGGCGGGACGCTCGGCTTCGCGCTGGTCCTGTCGGTCGCGGTGAGCGGGGCGGCGGTGTGGTCGCTGCGGCGCCGTTCGGTGGCCGCGACGGCCGAGGAAGGCGGCCGGATAGACCCGACCGCCGCGCTCGCGGTCGCCGAGGCCCCGCCCGAGACGATGGCGCCGCCGCTGGTGGAGTTCCCGTCCTGGTGGCGGGACCCGATCGTGAAGGACGGCTCGACCGGCAAGGTCGCCATCGGCTACATGTGGGGACCGCACGGGGTGGTGGACGCCGAGGGCAAGGTCGACGGCGTGGTCCCGACACCCGGCGGCCAGTGGGGCAGGCCGTACGACGAGCCGGAGCGGCCCACCCCCTCGACCCGGGTCGGGGGCAAGGCCCCCTCCATCGGCGGCCTGGTGTTCCTGCTGGCGCTGGTGGCGGGGGGGCTCGGCACGGGCCTCTCCTGGCACGGGCACCCGCTGGGCACCAGCCTGCAGATCGGGCTGGCCGCCGCGCTCGCCGTGTTCGGCCTGGGCCTGGTCGTCAGCAGCCTGCTCGGCAGGACCGGCTTCGGCACGGTGTTCCTCACGCTGGTGACGGCGGGCCTGCTGGCGGCGGCCTCGGCGCTCCCCAAGGACATCTCGACGGAGTGGATCCGGGAGACCTGGCGCCCGGCGGCCGTGGCGGCGGTGCAGCCGAGATACGAGCTGGGGCTCGGCGACGGCACGCTGGACCTGTCCGCCGTGCCCGTCCCCGCCGGGGCGACGGTGTCCACCGAGGCGGAGGTCGGCGCGGGCCGGCTGAAGGTGATCGTGCCGAAGGGCGTGACGCTGAAGGTCCGGGCCCAGGTGGGCCTCGGCGACATCCGCTTCCCGGCGGAGCCCGCGCCCGCGGCGCCTTCCGCTCCCGCGCGGCCCACGGCCCCGTCGCCGTCCGCGCCGGGAGCCCCGACGGCGCCCGCGCCCCCGGCACCCGCCGCCACGCGGTCGGCGGACGACATCGACATCGCCCCGGATCTCGACGAGACCCGGACGTTCCCCCCGCCGCCCGGCGTCCCCGCCGGCGGCACCCTCGACCTCTTCCTGAAGGTCGGGGCCGGACAGGTGGAGGTCATCCGTGCGGGTTCATGAGTTCCGCCCCGGGCGGCTGGTGCTCGGCCTCGCCGCGCTCTTCCTCGCGGCCCTCTTCGCGGGGGACGCGGCCGGCCACTGGTCGGTCCCGTGGTTCACGGTGATCCCGGTGCTCGGCGGCGCCCTGGGGCTCGCGGCGCTGACGACCTGGATCGCCTACGGGATCCGGCGGCGCTCCGCGAGCAGCGCGTCCAGCGACAGCAGCGGGGCCCCGGCGAGCAGCAGCGGCAGCCACGACATCAGATAGGCGAGGTCGTTGCCGAGGTAGTACGGGTTCACCTGCCAGCTCACGGTGAGCCAGAGGCTCAGCGAGATCACCGCCCCGCCGAGCGCGGCGATCCGCGCGTACAGCCCGAAGAGGGTCCCGAGGCCGACCAGGAGCTCGCCGAGCGCGATGGCGTAGCCGAAGCCGACGGGGCTCTTGAGGGCGAGGTCGACGAGGGCCGGAAGCGCGGAGGAGTCCCGGACCCCGTGCATCAGCTCGCCGATCGAGCCGGGCCCGGAGTCGGCGAGGAAGCCGGCGTCGGTGAGCTTGTCGAGCCCGGCGTAGATGAAGGTGACACCGAGGAAGAGCCGCAGCGGAAGCAGCGCGTACCGAGAGGCGAGCGCCTTCCACGCTCCGCCCCCGGCCTCGGCCCCGGCCCCGGCCGAGCTCCCGGCTCCGGACCCGGACCGGCCTCCGCCCTCGGCCCTGGAGCCGGACTCGAACCCGGACTCGGCCCCGGACTCGGCCCCGGCTCCGGTCGAGCCCCCGCTCCCGCTCCCGGACCCGCTCCCGCCGAGACCACCGCGCCCGCCCACCATGCCGCCGGATCCCCCGGATCCCCCCGCACCCGCAGGATCAGGCCCCCCGGGCCCCCCGTCCGGGTTAGCCGCTCCGTCGTCCGCTCGTCCCGTCATCTCCGGCCGCCTCTCCGTGCCCCGCGTCCTGGCCCTGTCCTGACCGCGTCCTGTGCGCGTGCGGACAGCGTCCTGCCCGCACCTTGCGCGCGTCACCGTCCCGCGTCGGCGCGCGGGACGGGTCCGCGGAACGATTCTCCCCGGAATCGCTGTGACCGGGAGGGCGGGGCTCAGTCGACGACGTCGATCGTGACCCGGTTGGTCTCGACCCCGGCGGCCGTGACGACCGAGACCTCGACCCGGCCGGGCTCGACGTCGGCCGGGAGGGGCACGGTCAGCTCGGTGTCGGCCGGGTTGGCGAAGCCGCCGGGGACGGGGACCAGCGGGACGTGGGCGTGGACCGGGCCGATCCGGACGACCAGCCGGGTCAGCGGCTCGGGGCCGGCGGCCCCGGCGGGGACGAAGCCGGTGCCGCGGATCTCGATGTCGTCGCCGGTCCTGATCGGGGCGTCCAGATCGCCCGCCTCGCGCGCCCGGACCACCGAGAAGATCTTCGGCCGCCCGCCCTCGGCACACTTGGCGGCGAGGTAGATCCCGGCGGAGACGACGAGCAGCAGCACGAGCGCCCAGGGCAGCTCGGGCAGCCGGTCCGGGGTGCGGCCGATCCGGACGGCGGCGAGCAGCAGCACGGCGGCGGAGACGAGGACGTACTGGACGTCGGTGAGGCAGGCGCGGCCGTCGTCGTCGCAGAGGAGGTCGGCGGCGCGGGGGCGGTCGGCGCGGACCTTCTGGAGCCGCCGGGCGGCGACCCGCAGCGAGACGATCAGGCGCGCGGTGACGGCGACGCAGGAGACCACGGCGAAGACGACGAGCAGCCCGGCACCCCGGCGCAGGCCGAGGTCCACGCCGGGTGCGCCGGCGGCCAGCCGGAGGGAGAGCAGCAGGACGGCGTAGACGCAGAGCAGCAGCCAGCCGGCGGCGACGGCGCGGGAGGTGGAGAGCCGCCGGTCCTCGCCGACGAGCGGCGCGAGGACGCCGCCGCGCTCGCGGTGCAGCCTGGCGGCGCCGGTGAGGGCGAGGGCGGGCAGCACGGCGGCGCCGAGCGCGGCGGTGCGGGTCCCGGTCCAGCCGGTGCCGACGGCGGTGAGGGCCTGGCCGAGGAGCAGCGCGAGGACGGCGCCCCAGACGGCGGCGAGGGTGGCCCGGTAGACCCGGCCGGGCCGGGCCGCGCCCGCCTCCCGGCCGCGCGCGGTGACGGTGCGGGCGGACTGGGCGAGTTCGTCGGAGACCCACTGCCGGGAGGCGACCGGCGAGTGGGCGAGGGCGGCGGGGACGCCGTGGCCGGTGGCGAGTTCGTCGCGGCGGGCGAGGAAGGCGGCGACGGCGCGCCGGTGTCCGGCGCCCTCGCAGTGCGGGCAGCCGCCGCCGTCCTGGTCGGCCCCGCACTGTCTCGCCTCTTGCACCGCCACGGCGCCGCCCACTTCCCGTTCGGTCGGCCTGTCCGCCGCCGGCTCGGTCAACTCACTGTTGATTCCTGGGAATTGTGCCGCACCTCGTGCGCATTCGGGGGGCTCTGCACACCCCGCGCGGGAGTGATTGAAGAGTCATCACATTGACGTAAAGACACGTTCTACGACAGGAGTTCGGGCTCCGCGCGGCTGATCCGCCGCCACAGCGGCTGGTAGTTGATCCAGGCGACGAGGTCGCTGCCGAGCTGCTCGCGGGTGGCGACGGCGTCGCGGTGGTCGATGAGCACGGGCTTTCCCGCCGCCCGCGCGGCGAGCTGGACCTGGGCGCAGCGCTCCATGGCGATGAACCACCAGGCCGCCGCGTCCACGGAGGAACCCACCGTGAGCAGCCCGTGGTTGCGCAGCACCATCGCCTTGCAGGGGCCGAGGGCGACCGCGATCCGCCGGCCCTCCTCGGGGTCCACGGTGACGCCCGTGTAGGCGTCGTAGAGGATGTGGTCCTGGTAGAAGGCGCAGGCTTCCTGGGTGATCGGGTCGACCATGTCGCCGAGCGCGGCGAGCGCGCGGCCGCTCGTCGAGTGGGTGTGGACGACCGCGACGACATCGGGCCGGGCCCGGTGCACCTCGGCGTGGGTGGTGAACGCGGCCTGGTTGACGTGGTGGGCGCCGTAGACCACCCGCCCGTCGCCGTCGACCAGGATCAGGTCGCTCGCGGTGAGTTCGGCGAAGGGGGCGCCGAAGGGGTTCACCCAGAAGCAGTCGGGGTGCTCGGGGTCGCGCGCGGTGATGTGCCCGGAGACCCCCTCCTCGTACCCCAGCCGTCCGAAGACCCGCAGCGCGGCCGCCAGGCGCTGCTTGCGGTGGGTGCGCTCCTCGTGGGCCGTCGCGTGGACGGGCGGCATGGCGAAGTGGAGCTGCTCGACGGGCACGGGCACCGGCACCGGTATCTGGGTCATGCGCCGGAAGGTAACGCCCGTCCCCACAAGTCACCAGAGCCCGTACGGACCAAAGCGCGGCCCGCGCGGAAACGCGGACCGCCGCCCCCGTGGCGTACGGGGACGGCGGTCTCGGGCCTCACACGAGGGCGCGCGGCGGGGTCACGCCCCCGCCCGCGCTCACGCGCGCGGCGGGGTCACTCCCACTCGATGGTGCCCGGCGGCTTGCTGGTCACGTCGAGGACGACGCGGTTGACGTCGGCGACCTCGTTGGTGATCCGGGTGGAGATCTTGGCGAGGACCTCGTAGGGCAGCCGCGACCAGTCGGCGGTCATGGCGTCCTCGGAGGAGACCGGGCGCAGCACGATCGGGTGGCCGTAGGTGCGGCCGTCGCCCTGGACGCCGACGGAGCGGACGTCGGCGAGCAGCACGACCGGGCACTGCCAGATCTCGCGGTCGAGACCGGCCGCCGTCAGCTCCTCGCGGGCGATGGCGTCGGCGTCGCGCAGCAGGTCCAGGCGCTCCTTGGTGACCTCGCCGACGATGCGGATGCCGAGGCCGGGGCCGGGGAACGGCTGGCGCTGGACGATCTCCTCGGGCAGGCCGAGCTCCTGGCCGACCATCCGGACCTCGTCCTTGAACAGCTGGCGCAGCGGCTCGACGAGCTCGAACTCGATGTCGTCGGGGAGGCCGCCCACGTTGTGGTGCGACTTGATGTTGGCGGTGCCGGTGCCGCCGCCGGACTCGACGATGTCCGGGTACAGGGTGCCCTGGACCAGGAAGGCGACCTCGGGGCCCTCCTCCTGGAGGATCTCCAGCTGCGCCTGCTCGAAGACGCGGATGAACTCGCGGCCGATGATCTTCCGCTTGGTCTCCGGGTCGGAGACGCCGGCGAGGGCGTCGAGGAAGCGCTGCTGGGCGTCGACGACGACCAGGTTGGCGCCGGTGGCGGCGACGAAGTCCTTCTCGACCTGCTCGGTCTCGCCCTTGCGCATCAGGCCGTGGTCGACGTAGACGCAGGTGAGCTGCGAGCCGATGGCCTTCTGCACGAGCGCGGCGGCCACGGCGGAGTCGACGCCGCCGGACAGGCCGCAGATGGCGCGCTTGTCGCCGACCTGGGCGCGGATCGCGGCGACCTGCTCCTCGATCACGTTGCCGGTGGTCCAGCTGGGCTGGATGCCGGCGCCGCGGTAGAGGAAGTGCTCCAGGATCTGCTGGCCGTGCGTGGAGTGCAGCACCTCGGGGTGGTACTGGACGCCGTACAGCTTCTTCTCGTCGTTCTCGAAGGCGGCGACGGGCACCACGTCGGTGGACGCGGTGACGCTGAAGCCCTCGGGGGCGGCGGAGCAGGCGTCGCCGTGCGACATCCACACCGACTGCTCGACCGGGGTGCCCTCGAAGAGGGTGGAGCCGGCCTTGGAGACGTGCAGCGGCGTACGGCCGTACTCGCGGGCGCCCGTGTTGTCGACGGTGCCGCCGAGCGTGGTCGCCATCAGCTGGAAGCCGTAGCACATACCGAAGACGGGGATTCCGGCCTCGAAGATCGCGCGGTCCAGGCGCGGGGCGTTCTCGGCGTACACCGAGGAGGGACCGCCGGAGAGGATGATCGCCTTCGGGTTCTTGGCCAGCATCTCGGCCACCGGCATGGTGGACGGAACGATCTCGCTGTAGACCCGGGCCTCACGGACGCGGCGGGCGATGAGCTGGGCGTACTGGGCGCCGAAGTCGACAACGAGGACTACGTCCGGGTTGGTGACGACGTCGGGCGCGGCAGCGGGGGTCGCTGATGACACTACGGCGGCCTTCCGGCGGTAGGAGCGGTTCCCCCGAAGGGGGGCTATTTGTCGATTCTACCGGCGAGCCACGGCCGGTTTTCGTCTCACCATCCGAACCCGGATTGCCCCGCGGCTCGCAAAGGGGTCCATACTGTCCCCATGCGCAAGCTCACGACCTACGTCTTTACCTATGGCAACCGGCCCACCGGCTGCCATGGTCGTGCTGCTTGAGCAACTGACAAGCGACTTCCCAGGCGCCCCGGGCCGACAAGGCCCGGGGCGTCTGTCGTTTCCGGGCCGGGACCGCCCGGGGCTCCCGACACCACCAGGAGCCCGACATGACGACCACCACGACCGCCACGACCGCCACCACCAGCACCACGAGCACCACGGAGACCTCCGCCACCGAGAAGACCGGCGCCCGCACCGGCGAGGCGGCCGCGCTGATCGGCGACGCCCGCGAGCGCATCGACGCGCTCGACGACCGGATCATCGGCCTGATCCAGGAACGGGTGGCCGTCTCGGCGGTCATCCAGGAGGCCCGGATCTCCTCCGGCGGGCGCCGGGTGAACCTGGCCCGCGAGATGGAGGTCCTCGGCCACTACCGCGACGCGCTGGGCAAGCCGGGCACGGCGCTCGCGATGACGATGCTGGAGCTGTGCCGGGGCCGCATCTGAGCCGCCCCCGGGCCACGGCCGAGCCACGTCCGGGCCGGATCCGGCCGCGTCCGGGCCGGATCCGGCCGGCGGGCCCCCGGGGGTGCGTCCCCGCACCCGAGTTCGGTCGCGTCCTCACCCGTACGGCGCGTGACCGGGCCGGGCGCCGCTTCGTTGGTGGTGTTGTCCGTGCCAGCCAGGGGCGGGCCCGAAAAAGACCACGCGTGGCTTCGCTGGGGCGTGTGACGTACCTCTGGTACGTCGTGGGACCTCGACCCAGCGCATGTGACCGGACGGCAGGGGACAGCAGCCCGGTCACCCAGAAAGGGCGGTCGGTCCCGGGGACGCCCGGGGCCGGCCGCAACCGGCCGACCGACCCGACTCCCCCACACCGTCCCGTTCCTCCCCCTCCCGAACCCGCTCCCCCCTTCGCTTCCCTCCCCAGCGGCGCACTCCCACTCCCCCCGGCGCCGCATTTCCCAGGGGCCCCGCGACCGCGACCGGAATCGCGACGCGGGGCCCCTGCGCGTACCGGCCCCGAAAGACGTGACGCGCGTCACATGAAGATCTCATGAGAGCGCTACAACCAATCCCCCAGGTCACCGGTCATCTATGCAGCACCACCCAGAAGCTGGAGGGGCGCTGCACTCGGAGGGGGGTGCAGCGCCCTTTCCGCTTATCTGGAACCGAACGCCCGCGGCGGCTCAGACCTTCTTCGGCGGCACCGCCGGCATCCCGAGGAACGGCAGCCGGAGGGCGCCGAACGCCTCCGCCGGGACCGCCGGGGACTTCGGCTCGACCGCGCCGAGGCGCACGTACGCCTCCCCCTGCCGCGGGCGCGGGTCCTCCTCGCCCTTGTTCGGCCAGAAGGACATGGCCCGCTCCGCCTGCGCGGTGATCGTCAGCGAGGGGTTGACGCCGAGGTTCGCGGAGACGGCGGCGCCGTCCACGACGGAGATGCCCGGGTGGCCGTAGAGCCGGTGGTACGGGTCGATGACACCGGTGGCCGCGTCCGCGCCGATCGGGCAGCCGCCCAGGAAGTGAGCGGTGAGCGGGGTGCCCATGAGCTCGCCGATGTTGGAGCCGGCGAAGCCGTTGATCTCCTCGGCCATCAGGGTGGCCGCCCGGGTCGCCGCCTCGATCTGGGTCGGGTTGGGCGCGCCATGGCCCTGCCGGGCGGTGAGCAGGCCCTTGCCGAGGCCGCCGGGCTTGCGGAAAGTCGTCAGCGAGTTGTCAAGAGACTGCATGACCAGGCCGATGATGGTCCGCTCCGACCAGCGCCGGTTGGAGAGCGAGCGCGCCGCGAGCGCGGGGTGCCTGACGAGCTCGGCCAGCCAGTTGCGGACCCGGTGGGCGCCGTAGGGCACCTGGAGGACGGTGAGCCCGCCCATGGAGTTGGAGCCCTTGCCGTAGCGGACGGGCTCGATGTGGGTGTTGTCGTCCGGGTGGATGGACGAGGTGATCGCGACGCCCTTGGTGAAGTCGACCCGGTCCTTGCCGTGCCGCTTGCGGTAGCGGCGGTCGGTGGTCTGGGAGCCCACCAGGGCCTCCGAGTTGGTGCGGGTGAGCTCGCCGAGCCGGCCCGAAATCCGGGGCAGCAGCCCGCTGTCCTTCATCCGGTGCAGCAGGGTCTGGGTGCCGTACGTGCCGGCCGCCACGACCACCCGGCGGGCGGTGAAGGTGCGCCCGGCGCCCTTCTTCCGGTTGTCGGTCGGCAGGGTCTTCACGGCGTAGCCGCCGCGCGAGTCCTCGGTGAGGGCGACGACCGAGGTCATCGGGTGGACGACCGCGCCCGCCTTCTCGGCGAGGTACAGGTAGTTCTCGTTGAGGGTGTTCTTGGCGCCGTGGCGGCAGCCGGTCATGCACTCGCCGCACTCGGTGCAGGCTTTGCGGGAGGGGCCCGCGCCGCCGAAGTACGGGTCGGCGACCTCGCCGCCGGGCTTCGCCCTGACCCGCTCCGAGCCGTCGGAGTCGGAGCCGTCGCCGAAGAAGACGCCGACCGGGGCCATGTGGAAGGTGTCGCCGATGCCCATGGCCTGGGCGGTGGCCTTGAGGTGCACGTCGGAGGGGGTCATCGTCGGGTTGAGCCGGACGCCGAGCATCCGCTTGGCCTGGTCGTAGTACGGGGCGAGCTCGTCCCGCCAGTCGGTGATGTCCTTCCACTGCGGGTCCTCGAAGAAGGGCGCGAGCGGCTCGTAGAGGGTGTTGGCGTAGTTGAGGGAGCCGCCGCCGACACCCGCGCCCGCCAGCACCATCACGTTGCCGAGCAGGTGGATGCGCTGGATGCCGTAGAGGCCGAGCGTGGGGGCCCAGAGGAAGTTCTTCAGGTCCCAGGAGTTCCTGGGCAGGGTCGCCCGGGTGAAGCGGCGGCCGGCCTCCAGGACGCCGACCCGGTAGCCCTTCTCGGTCAGGCGCAGGGCGGTGACCGAGCCGCCGAAGCCGGAGCCGACGACGAGGACGTCGTAGTCGTACCCGTCGTCGGCCGAGCCGCCGGCCGGGCCGTCCTCGGCCTGATTCTGGGCAGGGGGTACCGCGGTCATGGCTCTCCTCATACGGAAAAGGACTGCGAAGGTACGGCGAACGGGTGCGGGTCAGCGCAGGCGGAGGGCCTTCATCACCTTCAGGGACGTGGTCATGAAGGCCGCGTACTTCTCGTCGTCCATTCCGAAGGAGGGCGCGAGCGGCATCACCCGCTGCTGGGCGACGGTCTGGGCCTCGGTGAACTTCAGGATGCCCTCGGAGCCGTGGCGGCGGCCGAGACCGGAGTCCTTCATGCCGCCCATGGGGGCGCGGACGCTGCCGTACGCGGGCGCGTAGCCCTCGTTGATGTTGACGGTGCCGGTGCGCAGCCGGGCGGCGAGGGCGTGGCCGCGGCGGGCGTCGGTGGTCCACACGGAGGAGTTGAGGCCGTACGGGGTGCCGTTGGCCTGCTCGACGACCTCGTCCTCGTCGGTGAAGCGGTAGATCGAGACGACCGGGCCGAAGGTCTCCTCGGTGCACACGGCCATCGGCGCCTCGACGCCGTCGAGGATGGTCGGCTCGTAGAAGAGGGGGCCGATGTCGGGGCGGGCGACGCCGCCGGCGACCAGCCTGGCGCCCTTGGCGACGGCCTCGTCGACGTGCCGGGTGACGGTCTCCAGCTGCCGCTCGCCGACCAGGGAGCCCATGTCGGCGCCGTACGCGAGGGAGTTGCCGAGCCGCATGGCCTTGGTCCGGGCCGCGAAGCGCTCCAGGAAGGCGTCGGCGACGGAGGCGTGGACGTACAGCCGCTCGATGGATATGCAGAGCTGGCCCGCGGAGGAGAAGCAGGCGCGGACGGCGCCCGCGGCGGCCTTCTCGATGTCGGCGTCCCTGAGGACGATCATGGCGTTCTTGCCGCCGAGCTCCAGGGTGACGCCGACGAGCCGGGCGGCGGCGCCCTGGGCGACCTCGCGGCCGGTGCGGGTGGAGCCGGTGAAGGAGACGTAGTCGGCGCCCCGGACGACCTCGGGGCCGACGACCGGGCCCTCGCCGAGCACGACCTGGAAGACCTCGGCGGGCAGTCCGGCCTCGATGAGCAGGTCGCGGGCCCACAGGGCGGTCAGCGCGGTCTCGGTGTCGGGCTTCATCACGACGGCGTTGCCGGCCACGAAGGCGGGCAGGGCGTCGCCGACGGAGAGCTCCAGCGGGTAGTTCCAGGGCGCGATCTGGCCGACGACCCCGCGCGGCTGGCGCAGTTCGGTGACCTTGGTGAGGGTCGGCACGACGCCGGTGTGGCGCCTGGGGCGCAGATAGCCGGGGGCCGAGCGGCCGTAGTGGCGGGCGGCGACCGCGACCGACTGCACCTCCTCGTGGGCGTGCAGCCGGGCCTTGCCGGTCTCCAGCTGGATGAGGTCGAGGATCTCGCCCTGCCGCCGGAGGATCAGGTCGTGGAAGCGCAGCAGCACGGCCGCGCGGGCCCGGACGGGGGTCGCCGCCCAGGCGCCCTGGGCGGCGCGGGCGCGCGCGAAGGCGTCGGCGACGTCCTCGGGGGTGGACTCGGGCAGGTCCGCCAGCTTCGCCCCGGTGAACGGGGTGTGGTTGGCGGTGCGGCCGGAGCCCGCGACCCCGCGGGTGAGGCGGGCGATCAGCTCGGGCGTGACCACGTCGGCGGCCTTGCGCGCCCCGGCGGGGGCGGGGGCGACGGGGTTGGTGCCGAGGGGGGCCGTGGTGGGCAGTGCCTGCGAGTCCGTCATGAAGGCGAGCGTAGGACGCATTCCGCCCTTTGGGTACCCGTGAGTAACGCGTTTTCACCACCCTCCCCCACCGCGCCAGCGTTCACTGGCACATAAGCCCTGATCAGGGGCTTACGGGGTCTCCGGGGGCCCGCCAGTACTTCTTCACGATGTCGAACTGCTCGCGCGTCCGGTCCCAGCTGTCCTCGGGCGAGGCCATGTACAGGGCGTACTCGACGCCCTCGTCGTCGTAGTACACCTGGTCGATGGCGTGCCGGGGTCCCGGGTGGGTCTGCTTCTCGATCCAGGTGAACTCCCAGATGGCCGAATTCACCCGGTCACGGAAGGTGTTCTGGGTGAGCCGCACCCGCTGGTACTCGGCCCGCCTGGCCACGATCTTCTCCAGGTCGAGCAGGTGCATGTACGGGTTCTCGAAGTCCGGCGACCGGTCGATGCTGATCCGGATGCGGTGCTTCCCGTCGTCCGGCGTGTAGTCGATCTGGTCGCCGTCCATCCGGCGCTTCCAGCCCTTGGGGACCGCGAGGCTGAAGCCCTCCGGGTCCACGACCCGCTCCCAGCCCGCCGGGACGCCGCCCGTGGCCTGATCCTTGCCGTCCTGCCCGCCCTTGGTGCCCTGGGAGTCCTTGCCGGTCGTCGCGGTGACCGACGGATCGTTCTTCTTCCCGTCCGTCCCGTCCGTCCCGCCCGTACCGCCGAGATGGGTCATCGTGGCGAAGACCGCGCCGCCCGCGAGCAGCCCGGCGAGGACGGCCGCGAACAGCGTGGCGCGCCAGCGGCCCCGGCCGGGTCGGTCCGGTCGGCCGGGTCGGCCGGGTCGGCCGGTTTCGCCCGGCGGTACGGGGACGGTGGCGCCGTCGCCGTTCCCGCCGGAGGAGCCGGAGGAGCCGGAGGAGCCGGAAGAGGGGGAGGAGGCCGCCTGGGCGGACCGCTCCGGCGCGGCTCCGGTACCGGCACCGGCAGCCGTGCCGTCGAGCGGCACGGGCAGCGGGGTCGTCGCCGACGGCGCGGCGGCGGCCAGCTCCTCCGCGCCCATCCGCCGCGTCGGCACGTACGCCTGCGCCGCCTCGGGCGCGCGCCCCTCCATCGCGTCCAGCAGCATCCGCTCGGCCTCGTCCGCGCGGGGGCGCAGCGCCGGGTCCTTGCGCAGCAGCGCCACGATGACGGACGCGAGCGGGCCGGCCTTCTCCGGGTACGGCGGCTCCTCCGTCACCACGGCCTGCATGGTGCTGATCGGCGAGCCGCGGCGGAACGGCGAGCCGCCCTCCACCGCCGCGTACAGCGTGGCGCCCAGGGACCACAGGTCGGAGGCGGGGCCCGGGTCGCCGCCCTGCACCCGTTCGGGTGCCAGATAGTCGATGGAGCCGACGAGTTCGCCCGTCCGGGTGATGGACGAGTCGCCCTCGATCGCCGCGATCCCGAAGTCCGTGATGAGGACCCGCCCGTCGCGGGCGAGCAGCACGTTCCCGGGCTTCACGTCCCGGTGCAGCACCCCGGCCGCGTGCGCGGCGCGCAGGGCGCCCACGACGTGCAGCCCGATCCTGGCCGCCTCGCGCGGCTCGATCGTGCCGGACTCCTTGGCCGCGTCGGCGAGCGAGGGCCCGTCCACGTACTGCATGACGATCCACGGGCGGTCGTCGTGCTCCAGGACGTCGTGCACGGTGACCACACCGGGGTGGGTGATCCGGGCCGCCGCGCGCGCCTCCTTCTGCGTCCGCGCGTGCAGGACCAGCCGGTCGGCCTCCGCCACGAACCGGCCCGCCGTCAACTCCTTGACGGCCACCACGCGGTGCAGCACCTCGTCATGGGCGCGCCAGACCTTCCCCATGCCGCCGCGCCCGATGGACTCGCCCAGCCGGTAGCGGCCCGCGAGCAGGAGTCCGGTGCCGGTGCTCTCAGAATGTTCCACGTGCCCCCGCCTGTTTGCTCGGAAGCAAGGTTACGGAGGGGGGTGCGGGGCACGGAACCTCGGGGCGGGTTGTGGAACAACACTGTGACCGGCGGGGCGTCGGGCACTCGGCGGTTCGTTCCCCGGCCCGCCCGGCGGTTCGACGGACGGGCGGACCCCGGCCCGCCCTCGCGGTGCGGACGGAGCGTCAGCGGGTCGCCCGGTACGCCTTCACCGCCTGGTCGTAGATCTCCGACACCTTGTCCCGCTCGTTCTCCGGGCCGATGACCTGGACGACGTGGTAGCGGCCGCCCTCGATCAGGGCCAGGTTGCGCACGAACACCTCCCGGCCGGTGCTGTCCTGCCAGGTGAACTGCCCCACCGCCATGGCCTGTCGGCCGATGTCGATCCGGCGCAGCCCGGAGGCGCTGGACCAGGAGGAGTCCCGCCAGGGCTGGAGCTCGCGCTCCTTGGTCCGCTGGTACGCCATGGGGTCGGAGCCGTTCGCCTGGACGGTGTCCCGGCCCGGGACCACGATCAGCGTGAAGTCGCCGCCCGTGTAGCGCACTTGCCCGGCGTCGTTGATCGGGCTGCGCCGCCAGTCGCGCGGGACGCCGACCTCGAAGCCCTCGGGGTCCTTGCGGACGGCGTACCCGGGGGCGAGCGCGGCGCCGGTGCCCGGCGGCGGGGCGGTGGTGCGCGGGGGCGCGGTGGACGGCGCCCCCGAGGGGGTCGTGGGCGCCGGGGACGGGGGCTTCCCGGACGCGGACGGGGCGGTGCTCCCGGACGGCGCGGCGGCCGGGGCCTTCCCCTCGCCCTTCCCGGGCATGACCACCATCGCGTACGCGACGGCCCCGCCGAGCAGCAGCAGGACCAGGAGCAGCAGGATCCGCCCGAGCGAACGCGGCGACCCCGCGCTCCGGGGGGCCTTGGCCGCGCGCGCGGGGCGCTGCGGGATCTCCTCGTGGAACGAGTCCCGCAGGAGGTCGTCGCGGAAGTCGCCCCCGTACTCGCCCCGGAAGTCTCCCCGATGCTCACCCCGGTGTTCGCCCCGGGAGTCTCCCCGGTGCTCGTCCCGGTACTCCGGCTGCCGGAGGTCCGCCGCCTCGTGGCCGGCGTGCGCCTCGGGGCCCGCCGGGCCCGCCGCGGCCTCATCGGGGCGGCGGCCCTGGCGCGGGACGGCTCCCTTGGCGTGCCGGTGACGGCCGCCCGCCGCGCCGCCGCGCCGCCGCCGCACCAGCTCGCCGCGGCGGCGCACGATCGGCAGCCGGGCCGCGTCGGGCGGAAGCAGCGGTACGGCGTCGAGCCCGGCCTCCGGCTCGGGCGCCGAGCGCACCAGCGAGCGCAGCCAGCCGCTCAGCACCTCGACGTCGGGGCGCTCGGTCGGGTCCTGGTGCAGCAGCGACTCCACGACCGGGCGCAGCGGGCCGCACTCCTCGGCGAAGGCCGGGGGCTCGGCGCAGACCAGCTGGACCAGCTCGGCGGCGCTGTCCTCCGGGTACGGGGCGTGGCCCTGCACGGCCCGGTAGAGCAGCGCGCCCAGCGCCCACAGGTCGGTGGCGGGGCCGATGGGCGGGGCGAGCCGCCAGTGCTCGTGGACCGGGCCCGCCTGCTCGGGCGCCCAGCGCTCGGTGACGGGGCCGACGACCGCCATCCGCGCCTGCCGGGCCCGCTCGGCGGCGAGCCGGGTGACCGGGCCGCGGTACGCCGGGACGCCGCCCGCCGGGCCCGCGGGGGACGGTACGGGCGCGGGCGCGGGGACCGCCGCCGTGTACCCGGCCGGGAGCGCGGGCAGCCCGCCGCCGCCCGCCGGGACGGACCGGCCGCCGCCGTCGCGCGAGGCGTGCGGGCCGTCGCTCCAGGTCCCGGCGAGGTACGCGCGGGCCGGCGGCGCGGCCCCGCCGTCACCCCTGTCGTCGTCGTCCTCGTCGTCCTCGTCGTCCTCGTCGGCCTCCGTCCGCGCCCACCACTGCGGCGAGGGGTGCGCGGCGGGGGCGACGGGCGGCGCCGGGGGCTGGGCGGCGGGCCGGGCCGCCGTCTCGGGCGCGGGTCCGGCGGGCGCGTCCGTCGGGGCCTCCGGCGCGGGCTCGGGTGCCGGGGCGGCCGGGCGCTGGACGGGCAACGCGCCGGTCTCGCCGAGCCGGGCGGCGGCGCGGGCCCCGGCCCGGTACGCGGCGATGGCCCCGGCCCGCGCGGCCCGCACGTCGGCGGCGGACGGCGTGCCGGGCAGCGGCGGCGCGGCGGGCGCCTCGGACCGCGCGCCCTCGCCCCGGCCGGGGCCGTAGGGCGTGCCGGCGGGCTCGGGCCCGTAGAAGTCCGCCGGTTCCCGGGGCGCTTCGCGGGCGGGCTCGGGCTGCCAGGTGTCGGCCGGGGCGTAGAGCTCGGCCCGGTGGTCCGCGGCCACGCCCTCGCGGGCCGACGCGTCGGCCTCGTAGACGTCCCCGTAGCCGCCCTCGTGCGCGGGCGGGTACACGGTGACGTACTCGTCGGCGTCGTTCGCGTCGCGGTCGTCGTACGTCTCGTGCCGCTCGTACGCGGCGCCGCCTTCGTACGGGTCGTGCTCGCCGCTGTCGCCGAAGTCGCCGTCCTCTTCGGCGTGGTCGGCGTACTCGGCGTAATGGAGGTCATCGGCCGCATCGGCGGCACCGGCGGCGTCGACGGCGTCGACCGCGCCCGCCGACGGGCGCGGCCCGAAGGAGAGTTCTTCGTCGTCCGGGAACGGCACCGGCGCGTAGCCGCACAGGGCCTCCTCCGCGGCGCCCGCGGCGAGGCCGGTCAGGACGACGCGGCCGTCGTCGCAGACGAGGACCGTGCGCGGGGTGACGTTCCGGTGGGTCCAGCCGTGGGCGTGCAGGGCGCGCAGGGCGGTGAGGAGGTCGGAGCCGATCTCGGCGGCCCGGTACGGGCTCAGCGGGGCCTCGGCGAGGAGCTCGGAGAGCGGGGTGGCCGGCAGGAACTCGCTGACTATCCACAGCGAACCGGCCTCGGCGAACACGTCGAAGACCTGGTCGAGGCGCGGGTGGTCGGGTATCTGCGCGGCGGCCTGGGCGGCCTCCAGGGCGCGCCGGACGGCGGGGTCGGCGGGGCGGCGGGTCGCCCGGCCGGGGGCCGTGTAGGGCTCTTCGCCGACCAGCTCGGCGTCGACGACCTCGGGCAGCGGCACCTGCCGGATGCGGACTTCCTGTCCGCTGTACGTGTCGAAGGCGCGCGTCTCGACGAGGTCGTACGCGTCGGCCGGAGGTACGGGCAGCCGATAGCGGTCCGCCAGCACCCTTCCCGCGTAGTCGTCCACGACGCCTCCCCCCGCGCCTTGCCGTCCCCCGTGCCCCGGGGCCTTGGGGCCCGGGGGCTTTCACCATACGTGCGCCTGTCAGTCCTTGGGGCTGAACGTCGCGAACGCCGTCTCGCGCAGCGTCTTGCACTCCGCCGCGTCCCAGGCGTCGGCCCGGCAGCTGACCATGATCGAGTAGCCGCGCTCGGCGTCGACCTTGAAGCCGCGGTTGAGTATCCGGATCCGCATCCCGTTCTGGTCGCGCTCGAACTCCCAGTCGGCGACGGTCGGGTAGCCCTTGTACTCGACGGGGCGGATGCCGAGGTGCTTGTAGTTGTTGCTGGACGCGGCCACGGCGGCCCGGGCCAGGTTCCAGGCGGCCGCGGCGTCGTCGCGCGGGCTGTCGTTGAAGTCGACCTGGACGCGCGGGAAGCCGGTGCCCCCGGCGTGGAAGATGCCCCCCGAGTTCTGGCCCGCTATCGCGGCCAGCTTGAAGGAGGAGGGCATCGCCATCTGGAAGTGGAAGCGGCTGTTGGTGACCGTCGCGTACCCGGCGGGGAGCTGCGCGCCGCCGCCGGTCTGCTCGCCGCCGGGGGTGCTGCCGGGCGTGGTGCCGCCCTTCCCGCCGGTGGTGCCGGTCGGCTTGTCGCCGCCGCCCTGCTGGCTGGGGCCGCCGCCCGAGGCGTTGGTGTCGGTGCCCGGGTCGCCGCCGGAGGCGCCGGCCGAGGCCGTGGTGCCGCCGTTCGTGCCCGTGCCCTGGTCGGTGCCGTCCTGGCCGCCGCCGAGGGCGACGTACAGGATCGTGCCGAGCAGCGCGGCGACGACGACCGCCGCGATGATCACGAGGGTGCGGCGCGGGACGACGTCGGTGAGCGAGGCGCGGGACTGCGCGGGCCGGGCCGGGGCCGGGGCGCCGGGGCGCCGCTCGGACTCCGGCTTGGCCGCGGCGGCCGCGTTCCGCACCGAGTTGAGGGCGCCGCGCATCCGGTCGGCCGTCTCGCCGGTCTTCTCGCGGGCCGGCTTCTCACGGACGGGCGCCGTCGGGGCGGTCGGCGGACGCTCGGGGAGCGGCGGCAGCGGGACGACCCTGGTCTCCTCGGGGGACGGCTCCGGCGGGGCCTCGGGCGCGTCGAGCACGGCGCGCAGCAGCACCCGCGCCCCGGCGTCGTCGAGCCGCTGGTCGGGGTCCTTGGCGAGCAGGCCGTAGATGACCTTCTCCAGCCCGGGGCCCGCGTTCTTCGGCGGGTCGACCGGCTCGGTCATCACCGCCGTGAGCGTGGCGATGGCGGAGCCCTTGTCGTACGGCGGGCTGCCCTCGACGGCCGCGTACAGCAGTCCGCCGAGCGACCAGAGGTCGGCGGCGGGACCGGGCTTGTGGCCGCGGGCCCGCTCGGGCGAGATGTACGAGGGGGCGCCGACGAGCATCCCGGTGGAGGTGATCGACGGGTCGCCCTCGACCTGGGCGATGCCGAAGTCCGTGAGGACGACCCGGCCGTCCTCGGCGATCAGCACGTTGGACGGCTTCACGTCGCGGTGCAGGATGCCCTCGCGGTGCGCGGAGCGCAGCACGTCGAGGATGGCGAGGCCGACCTCGGCGGTGCGGCGCGGGGTGAGGGTGCCGTCCTCGCGCACGGCGTCGGCGAGCGACTTGCCCTCGATGAGCTCCATGACGATCCACGGGCGGTCGTCCTCGTCGACCACGTCGTAGACGGTCACGGCGCCGTTGTTGCGGATCCGGGCGATGGCCTTGGCCTCGCGCAGGGTCCGGGTGATGAGGCGTCGCTTCTCGTCGTCGTCGACGCTGTTGGGGAAGCGCAGCTCCTTGACCGCGACCGTCCGGCCGAGCGTCTCGTCGACGGCCCGCCACACGGTGCCCATGCCGCCGCGGCCGAGCACGACCCCGAGGCGGTAGCGCCCGGCGAGCAGCCGGCCCTCGGCGGACGCGGTGTCAGCACGGCCGCTGCGCCCGCCCGTTCCCGCGGCGCGCTTGGCGTCGACGTCGGCCAGGTCCGCCCCGAACCCGGTGGCGGGGGCGGCCCCGTCGGTCGAGCCGACGCCGGCCGGAGTGCCGCGCTTCTTGGTCAGGTCGGCGCCCGACCGCCCACCGGCCCCGGAGCCCGCGCCGACGGCGTCCCGGGGATCCCGGGGATCCGCCGCGCCCGACTCATCGGCCTCTTCGGCCACATCGGCGACACGGGCCGCACCGGAGGCACCGTCAGCCTCATCGGCGGCACCGGCCGTGCCGACCGCGTCCCCGGACCCCGCCGCCCCGGCCGGGTCCTTGCCGTCCGTCCCGTCCGTCCTGTCCGTCGCCTGGTCCCGGTCCGCCTTGCGCGCGGCCGGAACCGCGCCCCGGTCGCCGTCGGTGGCGGCTCCCGCGGCGGCGTCCCGCCGGGGGTCCTGCCCCGTGTCCCGCGACTGCTCCGCCTCCGACATGCGTCCCCTCGTCGATCCCTGATCTGCGCCCGCGTCCGCCGCTTCCGGGCGATACCGCAACCCGCCCTGGAAGAGAGCTCATTGTCCCTCACTCCGGGACCGATGCCTCCCCCGGGTCCGTACTCCGGGAAGCGGTCCCGTGCCCGCACCGGTCAGATCGGCACGATGTCGGGCGCCCCCAGCCTGGCCGCGTCGGCCGTCAGGTCGTCCGGCTGGCGCTGCGATTCGCGCTCCGCCTCGACCCTCTTCTCATAGTGCTCGACCTCCTTGTCGATCTGGCGCGCGTCCCAGCCGAGGACCCGCGCCATGAGCTCGGCGCACTCCCGGGCGCTGCGCGTGCCCCGGTCGAAGGTCTCGATGGAGATGCGGGTCCGCCGGGTGAGGACGTCGTCCAGGTGGCGGGCGCCCTCGTGCGAGGCGGCGTAGACGACCTCGGCCTTCAGGTAGTCCTCGGCCGCCGGGAGCGGCGCGCCGAGGGCCGGGTCGGCGGCGACGAGGTCGAGGATCTCCTCCGTCAGGGAGCCGTAGCGGTTGAGCAGATGCTCGACCCGGGCCACGTGCAGCCCGGTGCGGGCGGCGATCCCGGCGCGCGCGTTCCACAGGGCCCGGTAGCCCTCGGCGCCGATGAGCGGGGTGTCCTCGGTCACGCAGGCGGCGACCCGCTTGTCGAGTCCGTGGACGGCCTCGTCGACGGCGTCCTTCGCCATCACCCGGTAGGTCGTGTACTTGCCGCCCGCGACGACCACGAGGCCGGGCACCGGGTGGGCCACGGTGTGTTCGCGGGAGAGCTTGCTGGTGGCGTCGGACTCGCCGGCCAGCAGCGGGCGCAGGCCCGCGTAGACGCCCTGCACGTCGTCCCTGCTCAGCGGGGTCGCCAGCACGCTGTTGACGTGCTCCAGGAGGTAGTCGATGTCGGCGCTGGAGGCGGCGGGGTGGGCCTTGTCGAGGTCCCAGTCGGTGTCGGTGGTGCCGATGATCCAGTGCCGTCCCCAGGGGATGACGAAGAGCACGGACTTCTCGGTGCGCAGGATGAGGCCGGTGGTGGAGTGGATGCGGTCCTTGGGCACGACGAGGTGGATGCCCTTGGAGGCGCGGACGTGGAACTGGCCGCGCTCGCCGATGAGGGCCTGGGTGTCGTCCGTCCACACCCCGGTCGCGTTCACGATCTGGCGGGCCCGGATCTCGTACTCCCCGCCCGCCTCGACGTCCTGGACGCGGGCGCCGACCACCCGCTCGCCCTCGCGGAGGAAGCCGACGACCCGGGCGCGGCTGGCGACGTGCGCCCCGTAGCTCGCGGCGGTGCGGACGAGGGTGGTGACGAAGCGGGCGTCGTCCATCTGGGCGTCGTAGTACTGCAGGGCGCCGACGAGGGCGTCCTTGCGCAGGCAGGGGGCGACCCGCAGGGCCCGGCCGCGGCTGAGGTGCCGGTGCACGGGCAGGCCGCGGCCGTGGCCCGAGGAGACCGACATCGCGTCGTACAGCGCGACACCCGAGCCCGCGTACCACCGCTCCCAGCCCTTGTGCTGGAGCGGGTAGAGGAAGGGCACGGGCTTGACCAGGTGGGGCGCGAGGCGCTCCAGGAGCAGGCCGCGCTCCTTCAGGGCCTCGCGGACGAGGGCGAAGTCGAGCATCTCCAGATAGCGCAGCCCGCCGTGGATGAGCTTGCTGGAGCGGCTGGAGGTGCCGGAGGCCCAGTCGCGGGCCTCGACGAGGCCGGTGGAGAGGCCGCGGGTGACGGCGTCGAGCGCGGTGCCCGCGCCGACCACCCCGGCGCCGACGACCAGCACGTCCAGCTCGCGCTCCGCCATCGCCGCGAGTGCCGCCGCGCGCTCGGCGGGTCCCAGTGTCGCTGTCCTCACCGCTGCCTCCCGTCGTCCCCCGTGTGGCCGGGTCGGGGCCCACGGATTCGATTCTGTCCCGGCCCTCCGACTTCGGCCACCGCCCGAACCGGCCCCTGTGGATAACACTCGGCGACCTTCGGCCCCACAATGCCGCATATCGGTCATATTTACGCCTAGTCTGACATTGCGCCTGCCTCGTTCTGTCCACAGGGCTTGCGCCACGCGTCCCGACGGGCTAGCCGCCCACGGCCTCAGACCCCCTCCGGCACCAGGGAAGGACGGCCCACCTCCATGCCAGCTGATCTCGCCGTCATCGGCCTCGGCCACCACGGACTCCCCCTCGCCCAGGCGGCCACCGCGGCCGGCGTCGCCACCATCGGCTACGACACCGACCCCCGCCCCGTCACCGAACTCGCCGCCGGCCGGCCCCCCGTCGACGGCTCGCTCACCGCCGCCGAGATCCGCCGGATGCTCGCCGCCGGATTCCGCCCCGTCACCGGCCCCGCCGAACTCGGCCGGGTCCGCACCGCCGTCGTCTGCGCCTCCGCCCCGCCCGGCCCCGACGGCGCCCTCGACCTCACCGCCGTCACCGACGCCGCCCGCGCCCTCGCCGCCCGGCTGCGCCCGCACACCACGGTCCTCCTGGAGTCCCCCGTCCCGCCGGGCACCACCGAGGGCCCGTTCCGCGCGCTCCTCGAAGCCGGCTCGGGGCTGCGCGCCGGACGCGACTTCCACCTGGCCTACTCCCCGGGCCGCCTCGACCCCGGCAGCCGCACCCACGGCTTCGCCGCCACCCCCAAGGTCATCGGCGGGCTCACCCCCGCCTGCACCGAGTCCGCCGCCGCCTTCTACGGGCGCCTCACCGACAAGGTGGTCCGCGCCCGCGGCCCGCGCGAGGCGGAGACGGTCAAGCTCCTGGAGACCAACTTCCGGCACGTCAACATCGCCCTGGTCAACGAGATGGCCGTGCTCTGCCACGAGCTCGGTGTCGACCTGTGGGACGTCATCCGCTGCGCCGAGACCAAGCCCTTCGGCTTCCAGGCGTTCCGCCCCGGGCCCGGCGTCGGCGGCCACGGCGTCCCCGTGGACACCGTCGGCGGCCACCGCCCGCTGCGGTTGGTCGAACTCGCCGGGCAGGTCAACGAACGGATGCCGCAGTACGTCGTGCAGCGCTGCGCCACCCTCCTCAACGAGCACGGCAAGTCCGCGCGCGGGGCCAGGGTCCTGCTGCTCGGCATCACGTACAAGCCCGACCTCGCCGACCGGCAGGGCTCCCCCGCCGACGAGATCGCCCGCCGCCTGATGGACCTCGGCGCCGCGGTCAGCTACCACGACCCGTACGTCCCCGACTGGCGCGTCCGCGAGCTCCCGGTCCCCCGCGCGGACTCGCTCTACGAGGCCGCCGCCCACGCGGACCTGACGATCCTGCTCCAGCACCACCGCACGTACGACCTCCAGGGCCTGTCCGTGAAGGCGCAGCTCCTGCTCGACACCCGCGGCGCCACCCCGGCGGGGGCCGCGCACCGCCTCTAGGCCCCGTCGTCACACTCCCGTCTGCCTCGCGACGCCATGCACGCACTCTCGGCGCACCGGGCACAAGCCCAAGTACGTCCAGTACGAGGGCGTGCGCCCGGCACGCCGA